>JAOIQU010000001.1 GCA_028141885.1 Flavobacteriales bacterium
GCACGTCCATCGTGCCGTCAAAGAAGCCGGCGACCTCGTTTCTGGGATGACCATTCACTTCGTGAACGAAGACTACGATGAGGGTGACGTTGTCTTCCAAGCCGAGGTGGATTTGGCCCCCGAAGACGCACCTGAGGACATCGCAGCCAAAGTGCTGGAGTTGGAGCACCGTCACTACGCCCAGGTGCTGGAGGGATTGATTCGGTTGACGCACGGCACCGACATTCGCGACAACACGCACTTGAAATCACACAAACGTTAAGGCCATGTTGGAGTTGTTGAATTGGGAGGAATTGTTGCAAAGCACCATGGTGTTGTTTGCGGTGGTTGACATTGTTGGCAGCATTCCCATCCTCGTGGATGTGAAACAGAAGGCCGGCGACATTCATGCGGGTCGGGCAACGCTGGTGGCGTTGGGCATCATGCTCGCTTTTTTGTTGGTGGGAGAGGGCATCATTGGGTTTCTTGGAGTGGACGTGAACAGTTTTGCGGTGGCGGGTTCCTTTGTGTTGTTTTTCATGGCGCTGGAGATGGTGTTGGGTGTGCAGTTGTTCAAGCAAGACGCACGAGCCATGAAGACCGCCACGATTGTTCCCGTGGCGTTTCCTCTCATTGCTGGAGCCGGTTCCATGACCTCAATCATTTCACTACGCGCTGAATTTTCCCAGATCAATATTGCCATCGCCATCGTGATCAACATGGTCTTGGTGTACTTCGTTTTGCGCTACTTGGGTCGGCTTGAACGCTTTTTGGGTGAGGGAGGAATCGCCGTGTTGCAAAAGGTTTTTGGCATCATCCTCCTGGCGATTGCGGTCAAGCTGTTCACCTCCAACATCAAACACTTGTTCTGATGGCCAAAGTGACGATGTACACCGATGGCGGCGCGAGCGGCAATCCAGGCCCAGGGGGATACGGCACTTTGCTCATGTACGGCGAGCATGTGAAAGAGATGAGCGAAGGGTTTCGATTGACCACCAACAACCGGATGGAGTTGCTGGCGGTCATCGTGGGGTTGGAAGCCCTCACACGCGATGGGGTGGAGGTCGAGGTGTATTCGGATTCCAAATACGTCGTGGATGCGGTGATGAAGCGTTGGGTGTTCAACTGGGAAAAGAAAGGGTACAAGGACAAGAAGAACCCCGATTTGTGGCAGCGGTTCCTTCGCATCTACAGGAAGCACAAGGTCACGTTCCATTGGGTCAAGGGCCACGCAGGCAATCCTTTGAATGAACGCGTGGACGCGATGGCGGTCGCTGCGTACCAAACCGGGAACTTGTTGACCGATACTTGGTATGAACAGAACGAAGCGTAAGCGCAACGCAGGTCCCAGGGGTTATCTTTGGGGCGCAAATCAATGACAATGCGCACAGACCTCTACCAAGGCCACGACTACTACAACATGGACGAGCTCCTCACCGAGGAGCACAAGTTGATCCGCGACACTGCGCGTGCGTGGGTGAAGCAGGAAGTCAGTCCCATCATCGAAGACGCGGCTGAGCGTTGCGAATTCCCCAAGCATTTGTTGCCTGGGTTGGGAGAGATTGGGGCGTTTGGGCCCTACATCCCTGAAGAGTATGGAGGAGCGGGCCTCGACCAAATCGCGTATGGATTGATCATGCAGGAGCTCGAGCGTTGCGACAGTGGATTGCGTTCCACGGCATCGGTGCAGAGTTCATTGGTGATGTACCCGATTTGGAAGTACGGCTCTGAAGAACAAAAGCAAAAGTTCCTGCCCAAACTCGCGACCGGCGAATGGATGGGATGCTTTGGATTGACCGAGCCTGACCACGGGTCGAACCCAGGGGGCATGACCACGTCCTACAAAGAGGACGGCGACGACATCATCCTCAACGGTGCCAAGATGTGGATCTCTAACGCCCCGTTCGCACAGCTTGCGGTGGTATGGGCCAAGAATGAAGAAGGGCGCATCCACGGCGTGATCGTGGAGCGTGGCATGGAGGGGTTCAGCACGCCAACGATGAAGGGCAAGTGGAGCCTCCGTGCCTCTGACACAGGAGAGCTCATCTTTGACAACGTCCGCGTACCCAAGTCAAACATCCTTCCCGGACGCACGGGGTTGGGCGCGCCATTGAGCTGCTTGGACAGCGCGCGTTACGGCATTGCCTGGGGCGCCATTGGGGCTGCCTTGGATTGCTATGACGTGGGGTTGCGCTACGCAAAGGAGCGCACGCAGTTTGGCCGCCCCATCGCAGGGTTCCAACTGCAACAGAAGAAGCTTGCAGAAGCCATCACGGAGATCACCAAGGCGCAGTTGCTCACGCACCGCCTCGGGGTGTTGCGCAATGAGGGTCGCGCAACGTCCGCCCAAATCTCCATGGCCAAGCGGAACAACGTCGACATGGCGATCCACATCGCCCGTGAAATGCGTCAGGTGCTCGGGGGCATGGGCATCATGAACGAATATCCCATCATGCGTCACATGGCCAACCTCGAGTCGGTCATCACGTACGAAGGCACGCACGACATCCACCTGCTCATCACAGGTCTCGACATCACAGGCGAGAACGCGTTCAAGTAAGCCGTCTCATTTCCGACTGTCATGCCCGTGGCCACGGAAGCGCATCATCGCCGCATCGCCGAGATGACCTACGCGTCGGTGCATCCGTGTTACGTCACCAAGGTTGAGAAAAAGGGCCGCACACAGGCGGAACTTCAGGAGGTCCTGACGTGGCTCACGGGATACTCACAGGCAGACATCGCGTCGCACCTCGCACGCAAGTCCACGTTTGTTGAGTTTTTTGCGGAGGCCACGTTGAACCCGCGGGCTGAGTTGGTCACTGGAGTGATTTGCGGATACCGAATCGAAGCGTTGGACAACGAGCTCACCCGAAACGCACGCGTGTTGGACAAGCTGGTGGACGAGCTCGCCAAGGGTTGGTCCATGGAAAAAATCCTGCGCTGAATCAGCGCACCCCAAACCGATCTGCGTCGCTTAAAAACGGCAACTTGCGGCGAAAGGCCATCATGTCAGCGCGCTGCAGCGTGGCGCACACTGCCTTCGATGCGCCGTCGCCTCCCGCATCCGCAAGGGTCTCTCCAGCATGGTCGATGACCAGGCTGTCTCCTGCGTAGCGGTGACTGTTGGCGTCGTTCCCCGACCGGTTGACACCCACCACGAAACACTGGTTCTCGATGGCCCGCGCCTTGAGCAAGGTGCGCCACGCGTCGCGCCTTGGTTCAGGCCAGTTGGCCACGTAAAGTGCGAGATCGTAGGGCAGTGCCCCATGGTTTCGCACGAATCCAGGAAACCGCAAATCGTAACAAACTTGCAAGAGGATCCGCCACCCCCGCCAGGTCAACTCCACACGGTTCACCCCGGGCTGGTAGACCTCGTCTTCACCTGCCAGGGTGAAGAGGTGTCGCTTGTCGTAGGCATGCAGGTCGCCTTCTGGCGTGGCGAACCACATGCGGTTGAAGGAGGCACCTTGGAGGTCGCTCACAGCAACGCTTCCCGTGATGGCTACGTTGTGTTGGCTCGCAAGTTGCAACATCCATCGGGACGTGGTGCTGAGCCCTTCCTCATCCAACCCTTCAACGTGTTCCAGCGACATGGAAAACCCCGTGGTGAACATTTCGGGAAGCACCACGAGATCGGCAGGTGACTTCGCAAGTTCTGCGTCAATCCGATTTTCAAGCGAGGTGCGATTCGCCTGGGGGTCTTGCCAAACCAAATCTTCTTGCAACCCAAGCACGCGCAGCGACGCCGCTGTCGTTTCAGGGGCCTGGACCGGGCGGCTTTCTGTCGCCATTCCCTGACCCTCGACGGGAATCGCACGAAGCAAGGCCACGGCCTGGTCAAGGGTGCCGTCTTCTTTGGCGAAGCAAACCCGCACGGCCGGTTCGCCGCTGCCTCCGAATGCGTTCATCGGGATGGTGGCAATGCCGTGGTCTCGTGTCCAACGTCTTGCCAAGTCGCCGTCGGTTTCACCAGGCTTCAAATAAGCGGCCACCCCCAACACTTGAAAATATCCCCCCTCCGCGGGTTGCCAGGTGAAGGCAGTGCCCTTCAATCCGTGCAAAAGCCGGTCTCTTTTGGCTGCGTAAATGGGGCCAACGGTGTCGAGGTGGTCTACTGCGTCTGGGGTTTGGAGGTAGTGCGCCAAACCGACTTGGAAAGGTGCGCCCGTGGAGAACACGTCGTACTGGTGGATTTTTCTCAACTCGGTGGTCACGCTTGCGGGTGCCGCGATCCAACCGATTTTCCAGCCAGTGGCGTGAAACAGCTTCCCAAAGCTCCCGGCCACAAGCGTTTTGTTCCGCAGGCGAGGGTGAAGGGATGGAAGTGGAGCGGGCCTTGAGTCATGGACCATGGGTCCGTACACCTCATCGCTGACAAGCCACGCATCTGTCCCTTCCATCGCGTCGGCGATGGCGTCCAACATGGCCTGGGTCGTGACTTTTCCAGTGGGGTTGTGGGGGCTGTTGATCACGACCATGCGCGTTCGATCGCCAATGGCGTCGGCGAGGCCGAGTGCATTCATTTCCCCTTGGCTGTCCGTCAGCGGCACACGCACGACCTGGCCTTGGTGTAATTCCACCAAGGGCGCGTACAAGTCGTAACACGGATCTTGGAGGACCACTTCGTCGCCTGGCTGGACCAAGGCGGCGATGGCCGCAAACAGCACGCTTGAAGCGCCGGCACCGATGGTGATTTCGGTGTCAGGGTCGTAGCCCGCCCCTTCATGGTAGGACTCGGCAATCCACGTTCGCAATTGGGGGTTGCCAGCCATGGGGGCATATTGGTTTTGCCCAGCCTCGATGGCCTGATTCACCGCGGATCTAAGCGCTTCGGGGGTGTCCAAATCGGGAAAGCCCTGCGCCACGTTGAGCGCTCCGCAATCGGATGCCAACGCCGACATTTCGGTGAAAATGGTCGTGCCGATGTGGGGCATCTTAGACCGCGGAAGCTTGGGCGTTTGGGTGTTCATCGCAGGATGGCAAACTTCACAACGGCACCTTCTTTCCCGTCGCGGTCGGTGGCGAACGCGAGGTAAATCCCAAACGGCGCAGGACTTCCATCTTCGAGCAACCCGTCCCAGGTGGCTCGGCCGCCTTCGCTTTCGAGCACAGCCAGTCGGCGACCGGCTGCGTTCGTGATGTGGACGGAGCTCTCGTTGGCCAAACCGTCGATGACCACCGGCCCGTCGTGGTCCGCTCTGACTGGGTTGGGCCTGACCCTGACGTTGGACATTTCAGGATCCCAATTCGAAGAACCGCTCGTGTACGACATCAAGCCTTGGTCGGTGGCGATGTACGCCTCGCCAGAACCGTAGTCCATGGCGACATTCAAGATGTTGTTGGAAGGCAAGGGGCTGTTGTCGGTCGTGAAGTGGTGGATGGTCGAAAGGCCGTCCTCACTGACGACGTACAAACCGGCATTGCGCGTCCCGATCCATTTGCGGTTGCCGCCATCGATGATGATGCTTTGGACGAAGTCCGTTTCGAGCAAGTGTTGCAGGTTTCCGTCTTGGGAGATGAGGATTTGGCTTGCGGTGACCTCACTTTCAAACACGGACGCGCTCTGGTAAAAAACACAGGGTCCTTTGGCGGTGCCCACCCAGATTTCTCCATCGAGATCTTCTTCGATGCAAAAGACGTCGTTGGAAGGCAGACCACCTTCCCCTTCATTGGCATTGAGGATGACCCAATTGTCGTCGTTGGGGTTGTCAGGAGTACCATTGGGGTTGTACACGAGAACGCCTTTGCCACTCGTCAACGCAACCCAAACGTACCCGTCGCGGGTGACTTCAACGTCGTTGAATAGCAAATTCAACCCCTCGTTTCCCAAACCCATGCCCACGGTCGAACCGTCTGACAACATCACATGCAGGCATGTCTGTGTGGTGGGGGTGGTGAACCAAAGGTTGCCGTCACGGTCGAAATCGAGGCCGCTCACCGCCGAGCGTGGCGAACCACCCACCGAAGATTCTTCAATGCTTGAATTGGAAGCGTTAAGCACGCGCACGACCTCTCGGTTTTGGACTTCGATGAGTCCCTCTTCGTAGGAGGAGAACACCACGTGGTTCGGGTCTGTGGGGTCAATGCTGACGTCCATGATGTCCCTAACTTCACTGATGTCGTTGAGCGATTCCGGCAATTCTGGCTGCCACCACTTGCCGTTTTGAAACTGAAAGATGCCGTCGGTTTGGTACCTCGGGGTCCAGGATACGTCGACGCCACCCGTGGCCACCCAGAGGTTGTCGTTCCAGCAATCGATTCGTCGCACTGCACTCGAAGGTGGACCAATTGGTCGGTCAGTGCGGGTGCCAATGCTCGACGCGTCGGGGTTGGGCACCCAGGTGATGATCCCGCCAACGCGACTGCCAAGCCAGACCTTGCCTCCGTTCATTGAGGGGTCGATCGCAACGTCTTCGATTTGGGCGAAGTCGGGTTCGGCCTGCGTGATGACTGTAGGAGAACCTTGATCGTCCCAGCCCCAAATCTGACAACAAGACGCGACAAGCAATCCTTCGGACCGGGTGCCATCGTTGTTCAGGATCCAGTTGCCTGAAGCCATGCCACCGTAGGTCAGTCCATCGGGATTCCAGCCAGGCATGACTTCCCAAAACCCGTCGTCGTTACCTCGCCAGACGACCACATTCGAACCGCCTTTCGTGCCGGTTGCCAACCACCATTGATTCGCATGTCGTTTCAATTCGAGGACCGCGCCGAGCTCGGGAAACGCCTCCGAGGATCCCCAGCTGTCCGCATTGGACAGAAAAGTTTCGGCATGCGGTGCGGTCAACATGCCCGCATTGGTGCCAACGAGCCACATATCCTCGTGGGCCAGCACAAATTGGGCAGCCACGACTTCACCGCCGGCTGCAAGCGGCCATGTGTCTGCGATTTCTCGCCGGATCAAATCCACCACCAACACTCCGACGTTGGTCGCGAAGTAGGCCCGATCGCCTCCACGTTGCCACCATTGGTTTTCGCCAAATACTGAGCTCCATAGCACACTCCCAACAACGGCACCTTCCCAATGATTGCCGACAAATCTGGGTTTGGCGCATCGGTATCCCTCACGCTGTGCGGACTTCCAGAAAGCACGACACCGCGGCACCCCTCGGGCAGGAATTTGAACGCATTCCAAGGAATGATTTCCGAATACACGTTCAGCTCGCGAACGCGACGGGCGATGAGTTGGGTGTACTGAGACCCAAAGTCAAGGATCAAAATGCTTTCTTGCATGGCCGCAAAGGTATTGTGCCTCCTTGCCTTCCGTGCTCTGACCGCGTGCTACTTTTGCACGGAATCCCCACATCGCCATGTCCTCCCTGTATCCCCATCTTCAAGGCCGACGAATCGTCTTGGCCAGCCAAAGTCCGAGACGACGGGAACTGATTGGATTGCTGGGGCTCGATGCCGAATGCATGGCCCGAGATGTCGACGAGTCATGGCCCGCTGACCTGGAAGGCATCGACGTCGCTGCGTTTGTCGCCAACAAGAAAGCTGAGGCATACCGCGACGTGCTCCACAATGGTGACGTCCTCATCACCGGGGACACCGTGGTCGTCCTGAACGGCAAGGTTCTGGAAAAGCCGGAGGACGAGGCACATGCCTGCAAGATGCTTCGGGCGCTGAGTGGCGAAACCCACACGGTTGCCTCTGCTGTGGCCGTCACCACCCTTGAACGAGGGACTCAATGCGCATTGGATGTCTGTGACGTCACCTTCAATCCTTTGGAAGAGTCATTCATTCAGTCCTACGTCGCTTCAGGTGCACCCATGGACAAAGCGGGTGCGTATGGCGTACAGGATGTGATGGGCTTGATCGGCGTCTCGGCGCTGTCAGGATCCTTCTACACGGTGATGGGCATGCCGACTCACCGTCTGCATGAGTTGCTTCTGGACTTGGATTGACTTCACAATTCAGTCTGTTAACGCACTGAAATTGACTTTCTTTCCGGGCCTGAAACAGGCATGAACACTCGTTTTTTGGGTGCAAAGCGCATTCGCGTTGCAAACAAAAGTGAAAATCGAGTGAACAAACTCCATGAACAAGGGTTGTAGGTGTGTTCACAGGACACATTTCTATGTTCTCACCAAAACTTAAGTTATGATTTCTACCATTCTCTCGACCATCCAGGCGATGCCTGCTGATGACTACGTCGGATTTACCTTCTTCGTGGGCTGCATGGCCATGATGGCTGCGTCTGCGTTCTTCTTCCTTTCCATGAGCTCCGTGGAAGGCAAGTGGAAAACATCACTCCTCGTGAGCGGCTTGATCACATTCATCGCTGCTGTTCACTACTTCTACATGCGCGACTACTGGGCAGCTGTGCACGAGTCTCCAACGTTCTTCCGTTACGTTGACTGGACACTCACAGTGCCTCTGATGTGCGTGGAGTTCTACCTCATCTTGAAAGCCGCTGGTGCCAAGACAGGCCTCCTTTGGAAGCTCATCTGGGCTTCTGTGGTGATGCTCGTGACTGGATACCTCGGAGAGGCAGTCTACAACACGGGAACAGGACCAGCCATCTGGGGTCTCTTCTCAGGTTTGGCCTACTTCTACATCGTGTACCTCATCATGGCAGGTGAAGCCAAGCAATTGGCAAACGCTTCATCTCCTGCGGTGCAAAAGGCTCACGACATCCTTTGCAAGTTCGTATTGATCGGTTGGGGCATCTACCCACTCGGCTACATGATCGGAACCGAAGGTTGGTACGACTTTGTCGACGGCATCCCTGTGGACATGGACGTCGTGTACAACATCGGTGACGCCATCAACAAAATCGGTTTCGGCTTGGTGATCTACTCTCTCGCGGTCAGCGACAAGTGATCCCCAGTACCCTCTAACCTGAAATCGTGACCTGTGAAGGGCCGGAAGCCAAGTGTTTCCGGCCCTTTCTTTTCCCCCAAACTTCCTGACTCTCAACTGCAACAACACCACACTGCTTCACGTTAAATCCAAGAGCCATGAATGCCGCCCTCCCCTATTTGAGCCACCGTTGGTTCGCCCCAAGTCTCGTCGTGCTTTGCGCGGTGCTGGGTCCGTGGATGCCCACGGATGCCGCCTTGACTTGGGTGCTGTCAGGGACCTTGTTCTTGGCCCTCGGCTTGCCCCATGGCGCAGTCGATCACATCACGTATCACCACGCCCTCGGCCGCAATGAACGGAGCGCCCCTTGGCGTTTTGTGACGCCCTACCTTATTGGGCTGGCATTGTTCACCGCCCTGTTCTTGGTGGCGCCAAGGCTCGCCACGTGGACGTTCTTGGCCTTGGCTGCTTGGCACTTTGGGCAGAGCCACGTCGAAGTGCGCACCGACGAAATCCTGGATCGGGTGCGTGGTTTTGCCTTGGGCGCTGTGCTGCTCGGAACGCTGCTGGGTACGCAACAATCGGCATCTGCAGAAGTGTTGTGCATTTGGCTGTCTGAAGCCCATGCCAACCACCTTCTAGGCGTCTTGGATGTGGGCACTGCGTGGATGAAGCTGATTTGGACTGGCGCGGCGGCGCTGGCTTGGCATCGCGCGCCCAACAGCCGGCGCATGAGCATGCGGTTGCTGCGTGAAGCGGCTTGGGTCGTGGCCATGTGGATGCTTGCCTCTTCGGCGGAGTTGCTTTGGGCCTTCACTGCTTACTTCTGTTTGGGTCACGCTGCGGACTCGTGGAGAGGTGAGTTCTTGCATCACCAAAACGTCACCAAAGCGTTCTGGAACTACTACCTCCTCGCCGTGCCTTTCACCCTGACCGCCATCGCTGGACTGCTCGCCATTGGGTGGGCTGCCTATTCCGGTTGGGTCGACGTAAAGTGGGCTTGGGCGGTCTTGCTGGCAGGCACCGTGCCGCACATGATCCTGCTCGACCACTGGGCGCCTGCGCAATTGCGTGCAGTGAAAGCCTGACGTCAGGACATTGGACGGTAGGCGACGGTGACTCCACCTTCAAGGACTTCGCCTTTCGGCAACATGCGCCCCACAGGTGTGCTTGGCATGCCACCTTGGGCCAAGAGGCTCGACACGTCGTCGGCATGCTTAGACGCCACGGCCACGAGGAGGCCGCCCGACGTTTGTGGATCGCAAAGCAAGTCGCGCAAATAACCTTCAGGCAAGTCGAGGTGGACCCCGTAGCTCGCGTGGTTGCGACGGGCGCCGCCGGGCACCATGCCCTGAGCGTGGTAAGTTGGGACGCCGTTGAAGGTTTGAACTTGATCGCCGTACACCTCCGCCTGCGTGTCGCTGCCCTGGCACATCTCCAAAAGGTGCCCCATCAGCCCAAACCCCGTCACGTCCGTCATCGCGTGCACCCCTGGCATCGCAGCCAAGTCAGCACCGATGGCATTCAGGGTTTGCATGCTTTCGACCGCTGCTGAAAGGTGATTGGGATCGACGTCTCCGCGCTTTTGGGTGGTGGTGACAATGCCCACGCCAAGAGGCTTGGTCAAAAACAAGACGTCACCAGGTTGGGCCGCCGCGTTCTTTTGAAGTTGCGCCAACGGCACACGCCCTGTGACCGCCAAGCCAAAAATCGGCTCCGGACAGTCGATGCTGTGTCCTCCTGCCAGGGGAATGCCTGCCTCTTCACAAATGCTTCTTCCCCCTTCCAGCACTTGGCCCGCCACTTCCTCGCTGAGTTTGTCAATGGGCCAACCAAAAATGGCAATCGCCACAAGGGGCGTTCCTCCCATCGCATAGATGTCGCTGATGGCGTTGGCCGCCGCAATGCGCCCGAAGGTGTGGGGGTCATCCACGATGGGCATGAAAAAGTCTGTGGTGCTGATGATGCCGGTGCCATCGCCAAGGTCCACCACCGCTGCGTCATCTTTGGTGTCGTTGCCCACCAGCAAGGACGGGTGGGCAGGCCCTGACTTCATGCCGCTCAACATGTTGTGAAGCACAGCCGGCGCGATTTTGCACCCACATCCCGCGCCGTGGGAGTACTGCGTCAGTTTGACTTGAGATTCCATGGGTTCCATTCGTTGTGAACGTCCATGCACCGTTGTGCAATGACGTCTGGTTTGCATCCCCGTCCATCGACGGGCTTGGTTTCGCGTTGGTCGAGGCCGTGGCGATATGTTTTGTCGTAGTAGACCAAAGCAATGCGAGCTGCAGAGGCCAAATCACCCTCCTGGACATGTGCAATGGCTTCGTTGGCATGTTGCCCTCCTAGTTTGGTCCGAATGCGCTCGAATGCCTCCACCAAAGCCTCAACGGATGCACCGCCGTACATCGACAGCAAGTGGTTCACACGGTCGTCCTCGGTGCGCTCGATTTCCAGAACCGGCGCGGAGCGCTGACGCTTGTGGAAGGTTTCAGGCATGTGCACCTTGCCGATTTGGCGGCTTTCGTTTTCCACCCAAATGGGGCCATCGCCTTGTTTCGCGTCCAAGTCCATGAGCGAAGTGGCCAGAAGATTTGAAAAATGGGCCGTGCTCGGTTGCGCGTGTTCCTCCAAATTGCCAAAAGCCGATCCGTAATGCCGGGCCAGACCCTCCAAATCAAGCACGTCCTCGCCCGCCTCTCGAAGGGCGTGAAGAACCTCTGTTTTAGCAGATCCCGTCATGCCTCCCACCACCACGTAAGGCCGGGGCGCTTCGAGCACCTCGTTGTACACGGCACGGCAAGCCTTGTAGCCGCCCTCGCAACGTTGGGACGGGATTTGGGCCGTGCGCAAGAGCCAATCCACGCTCCCGCTTCGCATCCCACCCCGCCAGCAATAGATGAGCAGGGGCTTGGGCTCGGTTTGGGCTTCGAAAAGGGCCCTTGCACGGGTGGCGAGCGATTGCAGCTTGGGCCCCACAAAACTCAGGCCCGCATCGATGGCTTCCGATTTGCCAATCCGTTTGTAAGTGGTCCCCACCACCGCGCGTTCTTCGTCGGTGAACAGGGGAAACGACACCGCGCCAGGAATGTGACCTTCCTCAAATTCTTTGGGGCTTCTCACATCCAGCACCACACTCACTTTTGCAGCTTCCAAGAAATCCCTGGCATTCAGCACGTATTCAAGCATGGGCATGGACACAAAGATGCCACACCCCTCGTGTCTGACCACAAAAAAAACGCGCCCATCGCTGGGCGCGTTCCTCTGATTGAAAGAACCTGTTCTACGAGTTCTCTATGAATGCGTCATTCGTTCGAATGTGGTTGGGTGTACACAGACACTTCGACGGATGGAGCGACGTTGGGTTCCGATTGGACGGAAACCCGCGCTTCTTGACTGGACGACTCTCCGTAGATGTCTGTCACAGTCAATTCGAAGGTGTATTTGCCTGGGGATGCCTTGAACGTCGAACGTCCAGGGACTTCTTCTGAAAGGGCTACTTCTGGGCCTTCGGTTTGGGCCCAAGAAAACGTGATCGAGTCCATGTCCGCATCGTAGGAGGACATGCCATCCAACACGATGTCGATGTCCGACGTCTCTGCGTCTTTGTCGTGGGGCACTTCAAATTGCACGCGGCTGGCCTCATCTGCGGCCTCAGCCTCAGCTTCAGCTGCCATCACAGCAGCGGCAGCGTCGAGCTCGGCTTGAGCCTCCATGCGGTCCAACTGCTGCGCCTTCAAGTAGCCCAAGCCTGCAATGCTGAGCACGAGGGCCACAGCGGTGATTTGCTTTTCCATGGGATTTGGTTTTGGGGCAACAAGTGAAACACAAAAAGGCGCGGCCGCTTTCATACAGCAGCCACGCCTTCTATCGAATCACTTACTTCTTCGTGAGGATGTTCCAGAGGATCAAGAGGGCCACGAGGCCAACGAATCCACCATTTCCGAGGGTGGTGATGAGTGAGGTCAAGTTGTCGACCACAGTCATGCCTGGGAACATTTCAGCTCCGAAGACCACTTCGGTCACCACAGCGAGTGCAGCGAAACCGATCAAGAGTTGGGTGAGGCTAGAAAAAAAGCCGCCCATGAATTTGAACACATTGTCCATGATGTAAGGGTTTTGAGGTTTGGACTGGAGCAAATCTGGGACGAACATCAAGGGTGTCCGTTGTACACATCTCAAATCCTTGAACATCTCGTCGTGGAAATCCTCCACACCCCCTGCTGTGACTGATTTTCAGCGCATTAAAAATGGCGAACCAAAGCCGCCATTTTCGCCTCAAACTCGACTCAAGTCACTCGAAATCAGTTTTCATGAGAAGTCGATTTGACGTCATTTTCACGTCTTGGGCCGCATCAGCACCCTAAAAGAACTCACTTGAAGGGGTTTTGGATCGCTTGTTTGCGGGAACCCGTTGCAAGTCTTTGAATGCCAGAAGTTGTCATTTCAACCGTCCAGAATGTGGCCCAAACGAGGCCGACGAGAAAGTAGAATTGCAAAAGGGTGTCCATGGTACGTGTTGTTTGATGTTTGACGGAGAGGAATTGGTGTAGTGAACGAGGGCTTTTGCAATTATGTTACATAATTTCATAACTTTTTTTGCATCTCCTTTGCCCCGAGGCCAGCCAGCCTGCCCTGCTTCCGATATTTGACGCATGCATTTCTCTCCCCTCCGCGTTGCTTTGTGCCTGTCCGTTTGCTCGGCCTTGCATTTGACTTCATCGGCGCAAACCTCTCCTCAGCCTTTCATCGGCCATGAGCTCGGTGAGGCCTTCACCCGGCACCACCTCGTGGTCGATTACGTGGAGCACATGGCGGAAGCAGTTCCGCATTGGGAGCTGACCACTTACGGCGAGACGTCGGAAGGACGACCCTTGTTGGGACTGATCATGTCCTCGCCTGAGAACATGGTCCGATTGGATGAACTGAAGGCCGAGAATGCCCGGCGCGTGAACGAAGGCGTGGACAGCGGGGAGCGTGTGGTTTGGGTGTACCTGAGCTACAACGTTCACGGCAATGAAGCCGTCTGCACAGAAGCGGCCATGGCCACCATTGAGGCGCTGGCCACGACGCATGCCGACCTTCTGGAGCGCTCCGTGGTTGTCATGGACCCGTGCGTGAATCCCGACGGGCGGGACCGGTACGTGCATTTTCAAGACCAATCGAACGGACCTCGTCCCAACGCAGATCCGCAAGCTTGGGAACACGACGAGCCCTGGCCTGGGGGGCGGCCCAACCACTACATGTTTGACATGAACCGGGATTTGGCGTGGCAAACCCAGCAAGAGACCCAAGCGCGCGCGGCTTTCTATCAGCAGTGGCAACCGCAAGTGCACGTCGACTTCCACGAACAGGGCATCAACAGCCCGTACTATTTCGCGCCCGCAGCGGAGCCGTACCACAAAGTCATCACCCCATGGCAGCGCGAATGCCAGGGCCACATCGGCGCCAACAACGCCAAATACTTCGACCAACGCGGCGCGTTGTACTTCACCCGCGAGGTGTTTGACCTCCTCTACCCTTCTTATGGCGACACCTGGCCGATGTTCCAAGGCGCCATTGGCATGACCTATGAACAAGGCGGCAGCGGACGGGCTGGGCGTGCCGTTGAAACGTCGGTCGGCGACACCTTGACGTTGGCCTACCGCATCCAAAACCACATGGAAAGCGGCCTGTCCACGATCGAAGCTGCCTCCTCCCACGCCGACCGCATGCTCAAGGAATTCGCAGCCTTCCACCAACGGAACCTCGAAGAACCTTGGGGAGACTACGAAGGGTATGTCGTCCCCGCTTCGAACGACCCCGCCAAGTTGGCTTGGCTCACCGACTTGCTCGACGCCAACCAAATCACTTACGGACAGGCCTCTGCCAGCATGAAAACGCGCGGCCTGGATTACCGTTCGATGCAAAAAACCTGGGTCTCCGTGAACGAAGGCGACCTGGTCATCGACGCCAGGCAAGCCCACTCCAGTTTGCTTCAGGTCCTGATGGATCCGGACCCTGAACTGAGCGACAGCCTGACCTACGACATCACCACGTGGGCCCTTCCTTACGCCTACGGCCTTGAGGCTTATGCATTGACCGGAGCGGTGCCTGCCGCGTCTGAGTGGACACCTTCGGTGGAGCCCGTGAGCGTCGACGGCGAAGGCACGGCCTACGCCTACGCCTTGGGTTACAACACCGACTTGGGCACCCCCGTGCTGGCGCGGTTGCTTCAGGACGGCGTCACTGCCCGGGTCGCCAAGCGCCCGATCGTCGCGAATGGGACGACCTACCCACGCGGGTCGGTGGTCATCACGCGACGCAACAACGAATCGCTTTGGGACGGGATGGCGGCACGGTTGACCGACCTGGCCACCGGCGTGCCCGGACTGACGGTGGGACGCCTTGAAAGCGGCATGGTCGACGAGGGGCCCGATTTGGGCGCGTACGACGTGGCCCACATTCCTGCACCTCGCGTGGCCGTGGTGATGGGCGACGGTGTGTCTTCGCTGAGCTTTGGAGAAGTGTGGTTCACCTTCGAGGAGGTTTGGAACTACCCGATGACGGCCGTGCGCGGATTGGACTGGCTCGACTGGGACGCCTACGACGTGGTGGTGCTGCCACGAGGTTGGTACGATGTCGACGAAGATGCAAAAGGCCAAATCGCATCCTGGGTCCGCGACGGCGGCCGACTCGTGACGATTGGCGCCGCGTGCAATTTGGGGCTAGACGATTGGGGCTTGTCTCGCTACAGCGACGACGGCGACCGGGCGCAACGTCAAGATGAGCGCGACGCCCACGCCGAAGCCGACAGCTACGCGCCTTACGCCTTGTCTGAACGCAACGGCATTCGCAGCGACATTCCTGGCGCCGTGTACCGAGTCGACCTCGATCCCACCCACCCCCTCGCCTACGGCTACGGCGACCGCTACTGGAGCATCAAAACGTCAGGGCGCCGATACGCGCACCTCGACGGAGGTCACAACGTGGGCATCTTGGGCGACACGCCAGCACCCGTCAGCGGCTTTGCTGGGGTGCGGGCGAACGCGGCCTTGGACGAGAGCTTGAGCTTTGGGGTGCACGACATGGGCCGCGGCCACGTCATTTACTTGGCGGACAACGTGCTGTTCCGAGCGTTTTGGAAGGACGGCCACAAGTTCTTCGCCAACGCCGTGTTCTTCAGCTCGGCGATGTGAGCTGGACAGGGCTCGGGAGTCGCAGAGTATGATGCGTCACACAAACTCGACGCGTCCTGATTCGTGGGGCGCTTGGCCGTCGGCCACTCGCAACTCTTCGTAAAGACCTCCTGCCATCACGCTGACCAGCGGAATGGCAAATAACAATCCCACACCCAGGACCAGAAGGCCGCCGAGGGCCACAAGCGCAGAGAGGATGCTCATGAAAAAGACCTTCAGCATGTTGCCATTGGTCCAGGTCAGGCGCCAGCTTTCCCGGATGGCGCCCTCTGCACCAAGTTCAGGTCGGTCTTGGAGGACGTAGAATGTTTGGGACAAGCCAATGGCGGCGATGATGCCGGGAATGATCAGCAACACAAAACCCACAAGCACAATGACCGACACCAACAAAAAAGCGACCAGCGTTGGCAAAAAATGCTTGAATCCGTCGAAGTACGTTTCAAATTGGGGCGTATGCCCACGATAAATGAGCACCATGGTTCGGCTCAACCCAAACGACAACGCCCCACTCAACGCCAGCGTGCCCAAGCCAAATCCCACTGAGCCAATCACAGAATTGAGGATGCCGTGCAGCAGAACGAGGCCAATGGCCAACAGCCATTTGGAATTCAGGGCGTCCCATGAACGGGACAAAATGTCAAGGTTGGAGCGCATGTCGTAAGGTTTGCGCCCAAAGTAAGACGCTTAGAGCGTCTGGCCAAAGACTCCGAGGAAGGCCAACAAGTCTGAGGTGGTGACCGCTCCGTCGCCATCCAAGTCACCTTGAAGGGCGCATGAGGTCAACTCGCAAGAGCCATCGTCGAAGGCGGCTTGAGGGTTGTAGTTGCATGCGAAGTCGTACGTGCAACCGCCGATTTCAACAACGATTTGGGCTTCGGGGATCACAAGGCTGGCCCCCGCGTACTGGTCCCCACCTGAACTTGTCGCTCCTCCAGCGGCGAGACCCGAGGCGTAAATGGTGACGTCGCCCCCTGTTGCAGGCGCCGTCCAATCCACGCTGAACGTGTTGGTGGCGCTTGAGGAGTTGTGCTCAAAAATGTGACGGCCCGCCACGTCCTCGAGCTGGGTGTTGCTCGACGGGTTCGCAAACGTCCCTGCGTTGCCTCCCGCCGCATCCACCGCCGTGGCTTGCATGCCAAACCGAGGAGACGTGCCCCCAATCGCCACCTCCAACACGTATTGTTCGCCCGGCAGGTATTCCGTCACGGCTTGCCCTGAGTTGGGGTCGAGGACCGAAATGGTTGTGGTTGCCCCGTAGTTCCCTCCACCGTGACACTGGTTGCATGTGGCTGATGTCCCAGGCTCTCCGGTGCGGTTCTGATTTTGGAGTTCAGCAACGCCGCTGCTGCTGGACATCAAGGACAATCCGAGCACACCTGCGCCGAGGATTAGGGAAATTTGGGTGCGAATCATGGCAGTCGGTTTGAGGTTTGGTTGGGCATTTGGCGTCGTGAGCCGCTGCATACTCCCTCAAATTACAACAAACAAACGACTGTTGTTCACTTGGTTGCAGTCGTGTGGAGTTCGTCGTCAGAAATCCACCTTGTAGAAGAAGATGGGCAAGAAGCCCAGCTGGTACTCCTCGCGCACAGAACTTTCGGAGGCGTCGTCCGGCGCGTAGGTCAGCTTCAACACGTTTTCAGTGCCGAGCACATTGACCCAGTCGATGCCCAGTTCATGGGTTGTCGACGGACGGTTCCACGTCAGGTTGGTCTTCAGGTCAAATCGGAAGTAGTCGTCGAATTGGAGGGTGTTGCGTGTGGCGTCGTCCCAAACAAGTTCGCGGAGCAGGTCGGACTGCGCTTCGTCGACCTCGCCGTACCAGCGGCCACCGACCATGGTGCACTTGGCGCCGGTGACGAGGCTGAGGGAGGTGCCGAGCTGCCATTCCTTGCTGGCCAAGGCGTTCCAGGCATAGCGACCGTTGAAGTCGGTGTTGCGGTACTGGCCGTCGGCGCCGGTGTACTGGGCGTCGAACAAACTGCCCGTGAACAAGACGAACCAGCCGTCCCGGAAGGCGCGGGCAAGGGTGAGTTCAACCCCGTAGTTGCGGCCCTGTCCCTCGTTCACCAACGAGTCTGGGAACAACCGCGAGAAGCCGCTCCCCGCATTGAGGATGGAGTAGCTGACGTTGTTGGCGCCCCAAGCTGTGGTGGTGTCCGCCACCGGCACGTCGTAGAGGTGCTGGAAATACGCCTCGGCTTTCATCGTCCACAGGTCGCCCAGTCGTCGCGTCATGCTAACCACGCTGTGGACGCTCTTGGTGAAGTCCATGCTGGCATTGGGGGTCGGAAGCGGCGATCCGTCCTGGGGATACGGCGCGGGCGACGAGGCGTAGAGGTACGGCGTTTGCATTTGGCTGTGCAGGCCGGCACCGGCCGACCAAACCGTCCCTCCTGCCGTCACATGCTGCGCGCCCAATCGCGGCTCCGCAAAGGACGTCGCACCGCTTCGCGTGTCGGCCATTGCGTGGAGGCCCGCTGTCAAGGTCCAAGCTTCCGACGGACGCCACTTCACTTGCGCGAACGGTTGCAGCAAGAGCGACGACATCTCCGCGTCCCAGCGCCGCCCAAAGGCACCCAGCGTCAATTGCTCTCCCCCCGACACCGTCGAGTCCGGCACCCAAACGAACGGCCGAATGCTGTCGTTGAACGCCCACATGGTCGCATCTGCGTTGAGCCCAAACCGCAGCGTCGCCGTCCCTTTACTGGGCTCGAGTTTACGGTTGGCGTGTGCGGCCAAGGACACGCGGCGCTTGTCAAACAAGTACGCCATGAAGGGCTGCGTGGCCACGTTGGTGAACACGGTGTCGCCGCCCTGCACCGCGAGGTCGCGGGTGACGTATTCGTGCCGACTGTCCTGCCAATCGCCGCTGAACGCAAGCGTGGTCTTGACGTACGTCCGCTCGTTGACCGGCTTGGTGTAGGTCGCCCCGACAATGCCCATGCCCGTTCTGAAGTATTGGTCGCGGTCGTTGTCGCCGTAGATGTTGCGCTCGGGCCGCACTTGGTCTGAGATCAGGATGTCCACGCTGCTGTTTCCACCCAAACCCCACAACGAGAACGCCCCACCGCCACGCGTGGGCACGTGAAGCTTGAAGGATCCATCTTGGTATTTGGGCACGGCGCTCGTGCCAATGTCAATGCCAAGCGCGGAGAAAATCACCGCCGTGGAATACCGGTAGTTGACAAGCAAGCTGGAGCGCTTTTCGCGGTTCAATGGCCCCTCGGCGAGCACTTCGGTTCCGAGGAATCCAAGCTGCGCGCTGCCATGCCATTGGTCCTGGTTGCCGTTGCGCAGCCGCAGGTCAAACACCGCCGCCGTGCTGTTCCCAAACTCGGCCGGAAACGCCGCCGTGAAGAAGTCTGAGTTCGCCAGGGTCTTGTTGTTGACGATCGCCACCGGTCCCCCGCCCGTTCCCGGCACGGAAAAGTGGTTGGGGTTGGGCAGGTCGACGCCCTCCACGCGCCACAAGACGCCGTTGGGGCTGTTGCCCCGCACCACGATGTCGTTGCGCGAATCGTCCGCCCCTTGCACGCCGGCGAAGTTGCTCGCCATTCGGGCAGGGTCCCCTCGCGAACCCGCATACCGGTCGGTCTCTTCTACCGTGAACGCACGCGCGCTAACCGTAGCCATTTCATTCATCACCTCGCCCTCCTGCGTGGCCGTCACCTCCGCCGCTTCCATGGCCACCACGCTCTCTTGCAACTCCACACTCAGCACCACCGGACGGCCGCTAGTCACGACAATCCCATCCAGCACACGCGGCTCGTACCCGATGAAGGACACCTTCAAAGCATGTCGCCCCAGCGGCACATCAGCCAGCTCAAACCGCCCGTCGAGGTCGGCGGTCGTCACGTGCTCCGGAGAAGTCAACACTTGGACGGTCGCGCCCAAAAGCGGATAGCGCGCTTCGGCATCGACCACTGTGCCCGTCACCGTGGCGGTTTGGGCCCAACTCCCCATGGAAAACGCCATCAACCACATTCCCATCGCCCACCCCAACTGGCAGCCCCTCTTCCACAAAACATTGAACTTCATGCGGCCAAAGTAGGCAATCCCTCCATCATGACTTCGCTCGGCAAGCGGTTGTCAATGAGGGAAATGCAACCCAGGACCAGGTCGCGTGACATGGGTCAGCGAAAGCCATTTGACAAGGCCTTCAGTTGCGAAAACCGTGCCTCACGCCCCCGCTTGGAGCGCCACAACCAAGAGGGTTGCGACCACCGCAAGTGCGAGCAAGGTGGGCTTGATGGAGTGTGAAAAGTCCATGACACAAACGTCGCCGTCGTTCTCACGCGTTTTGGACCTTATCCACAAACTTATTCACAACGGATTGGTGGTGTGAGCGCGCTCAATTTTCTCGCCGCACCTGACTCGCCGCCGCCAGCCAATCTTCCCAGGACGCTCCAGTCATCGGCACGCCAGCTTCAATCAGCTCCTCCACTGCCGCGGGGTTCAGCGGCGAGGACGCGAGATCGACGACCCGCATTTGGGCGGCGTCGCGCAAAGTCTGCACCACCTGATCGGCGGCCGTTTGGCCTCCTTTCCAACAAGCTTGGACAGTGCGTTTCACAGGGAGAAGTTAGGTCAGGCACAAAAGATGGACATCTCAAGGCGAGAACCCCACCAAACCCATCGGGTTTATTGCCTCAATGTTAACCCAGGGTTAACCAACGTGTCTAAAGTGGCCAATCGGCCGAGGATTTGAAATGAATGGTGTAGGTTGCCGCGAATTCGATTTCAAATCACCTTAAATCAAACCCTTACGATGAACCGTTTGACATTCTGCGCAGCCGTGGCTGCCGCACTCATGGTCGGCTGCACGCCAGCCCCCATCACCGAGCAAGAAGTCACTGACTTTCTCGAAAACTTCACCGCATCCCAAAACCAAGGCGAGGCCTCCATCGAGCCCTTCAAGGCCGGTTTGGGCGAGGACTTCATGTTCTTTGGCCCTGCCGTGGATTCAGCCCAAACCATGAACCGCGACAACATCGCCGCCGACTGGTTTGACAGCGACACCACGACGACCGCCGTCCACCACATCGAGATCTATGGCGAGAACGCCAGCGTCTTTGGCGTCAGCACCGACGACTATGGACTCTTCACCGACAACAGCAAATACCACGGTATTGTCGGCCGAGAAAATGGGAAATTGGTGTGGAAGCGCTGGTTTGGCGTGAACGACTGGCGCACGTCCACCTCCATGATGCAACCGCGCACAGAGAGCGACGAGGCCCGCGGAAAGTACTGGGACATGTACCGCGCCATCATGCGTAACGACTTTGCAGCGGCGTCGTTGCACGCCGACACCGCCTTGGCTGCGGACGACCAACTCGCCCTCGCTTACCTCGCCAAGATGATCGAGGCTGCATGGATCACGGGAAGCGCAGAGGATTACCGCGCCGCCTACGACGCTGCCACTGAGCTCGTGGCTGAAGACGACTACGCCGCCAAGTACACCATCGAAGCCATGGGCCTCAGTGGTGACGAGCGCATCGCCGCAGCAGGCAAAGCCCTGATGCACTGCCCACACGACCCCTTGCTCATTGCATGGACCGCGTTTTGGTTGGGAGACGACACCGACCAGTCCATCCAAATGATCAAGCGAGGCATGAAGCGCTGGCCCTACATGGCAGCCTTCCACAACTTGATGGGCTACCGCCTAATGCAAAAGGAAGACATGGAAGGTGCTTTGGCCCACTTCCAACTCCAAACCCGCCTCCTCCCCGACGCCGCCAACCCATGGGACTCCCTCGGTGATTACTACGTCGAAGCTGGCAACACGGAAGAAGCTCGCAAGGCGTTCGAGAAGGCCCTCGAAATCGACCCTTCATTCAGCGCGTCACAACGCAAGCTTGACGAACTCAACAACCCAAGCGAAGCGTCTTGATTGTCCCTTTCGCTTGGGATGCATGATTTTGTGCATTGACCCAAACAAAACGCCCAAGGCCATCCGGGTCTTGGGCGTTTTCTTTTCCGTTGAACGAGCGCAAACTCGAAGCGTGCGACAACCAACTCATCATCGGCCGCTGGCGACCATGACGCGGCGGGTGGCCTTGCCCCAGGTGCCTTCGAAGGTGGCGAAGTACACGCCGCTGGCGAGGTCGCTGACGTCGACCGTGGCATCGCTTTGGAGAGCGCGGGTGCGGACGGTTTGGCCTGACATGCTGGTCATGGTGAAGGTCATCGCGCCATGGGCCTCCCCACGGAATTGGATGCGCAACACATCTTGGACTGGCGACGGGTACATCTCGATGCCCCATTGCGTCAGGGCATCGATGCCGCTCGGCGCGGGAATCTCACCCTCGCAACCGCAGTCCTCCGTCACCTCGTCGTTGACCGTTTCAGGGTCGTTGTCGTCGCAATCGTCTCCAGGGTAAATGCAGCTCGTGTCCGGGATGGTCGCCTCAGGATTGAAGTTGCACGAGAAGTCCTGCATGCACCCTTCCAAATCAAGTTCGTCGCAGATGTCGTTGTTGTTTTCGTCGTTGATGCATTCGCCGTCACAGTCGTAGTACTGCTCTGGGTATTCGCACGAACCGTCGTCCATGAGGTCTGCGGAGACAAAGTTGCACGCTTCCGGATCGCTGCACCCAAACTCCTCGGTGTCACAAATGCCGTTCTCGTTGTTGTCCGAGGTGCACGTTCCACCACAGACACCGATGGCATCCAACTGGTTGCCGTTGCAATCGCAATCGCCCTCTGGAACGTCGAAACAGCCGCATTGGTAAACTTCACCTGCACCGTTGCACACCCCACAAACGTCAAGGATGCAGTCGTCCAGATTGAAGCAATAGTCCTCTGAATCAAACGACAATGTTTCCGTGAAAGAACTCTGACCAACAGGTCTGATTCTCAGCACAAATTGGCCTGAGATTTCTCCGGCTGTGGTAATCTGCATGAGCAGCACCCGCAGGTCGTCCCCCGCAAACCCTGGATGGCTCCCCACCTCATCAAGGCCTGGGTAGGAAAAATAACACGAACCGTTCCCCGCATCGATCAAAAGGTTGTTTCCACCGCCCGGTTCAAATTCCACACGCGGATCTTCGATGGTCCAACCAAGTTCACTGGGAAAGGGTCCAGACTCCGCGTCATCTGCGCCGATGGTCAGAAAGCTGTCGTAGGCCAAATTGGGATAAAGCGCAATGGAATCGGCAACCAATCCAGAAGGGTTCCAAGAAGGGTTGGCAGGATGGTTGTACCACGTCCCAGAAGACGAGGCAATCTCCAGAACACCGGTGCCCCCCCCCAGAGATCGCCTCAAGGAAGTCTGCCTCACTTTCACACCCCAAAGACACACGGTACGTCACCATGCCATCAAGTTCACCATCCGTGTGGACCATCACCTCTTCAATGTCAATCCAGTATCCTGGAGGAGGAATGCACTCGTCGCAAATGCCGTCCGCATCTGCGTCAACTGCGCAGTTGCCATCGCAAACCCCCAAGGCATCAGCATCATAACACCCACATTCGTAAATCTCACCAGGACCGTTGCACACCCCACAAGCGTCATACTCACCCACACAAGGGTCGACTTCATCACAGATGTCATCGCCGTCTTCATCATTGATGCATTGCCCATCACAATCGTATCCTGGGCCAAACAAGTCTTCTGGATACTCACACACTTCGAGAAGCGCGTTGGTTATCTCGTCCTCAGGCACGTAGTTGCATGCATCCGGATCCGGACACTCACCCAAGCATTCGCCTTCAATGGTGAACTCAATGTTGTAATTCACATTTGTGGAGAAGTCGTAGCCGTTCAGAATGGTGATGGTCCACTCCCCAGACCCAGACAAGTTTCCTTGCGACACATCGATGACAGCGGAAAACGTGCTGCCATTCCCGGTTTCCCAGTCATCTGGCCAAGGTGCAGCACCTGCACCGGTGCCTAAATCCGTGCATCCATTGGTGGGCAATCCTGCGCTGTAACCACCCCAAACAACACAAGAACCATCTGGGGCAGTGAGGTACACCATGAGGTCGGCTGCCCACGCACCACCACCACCTGACCATGACGTCATGTTCACAGAAACATTCTGAGCACCAACCGCAAAATTTCCTGTTGCACTTGAGGACTGACTTGCATTCAAGACGTCGGAGATGGAAATGGTCCCTGAGCACTGGGCTAAGGATTGAGACGGAAGGCTCAGCCAAGCACAAAGGGCTGTGGCCACGAGGAGTCGAAGGGAATTCATTCTGAACAGTTTGGTTTGTGAACTTAACAAAAAACCCCGCACGACCTGTGAAGACGCGCGGGGTTGTTCAAATGTTGCGAGGCACCGTCAATGACCGGTCAGCATGACGCGGCGCGTGGCCTTGCCGAGCGGACTCGTGACGTGCAGGAGATACGCGCCGGCTGGCAAATGTCCGAGGTACCACTGGAACGAGCCCTGGGTGGAGGGACGCGCGGTGGCTACGGTTTGACCTGACATGGACACTAGGGTCAGTTCGACGGTCGCGCGGTCAAAAGGGTCCGGAAAGACGACCGTGAGTCGATCGGAGGCGGGGTTGGGATGGACCGTCAACGTGGGCCAAACCACATTGAAGATGCCGTCCACCGAGGCGGAATCCACACATTCGCACGCCGCGTTGAGCACGTCAACCAAGGTGAGCGGGTCGCCGTCGTCGCATGAATCACCAGGGAACGTGCACGTGCTGTCAGCCTCGGTGGCCGTGTCGATGAAGTTGCAGGCCGTGGAGTCCGTGCAGCCCAGGACTTCCAATTCGTCGCACACGCCGTCGAGGTCAGTGTCGTTGAGGCAGACGCCGTTGCAGTCGTAAAACAATTCCGGGTACGTGCAGGAGCCGTCATTCTCAGTGGCGAGCTCGTCAAAGTTGCACGCGTCCGCATCGTTGCAACCCAGCACTTCTTCCGTGTCGCACACCCCGTCCATGTCCGAATCCACCTCGCAGTCACCCCCGCACACCCCAATGACATCGAGCTGGTTACCTTCGCAATCGCAGTCGCCTTCAGGGATGTCGCTGCAGCCGCACTCGTAGACCTCCCCTGGGCCGTTGCACACGCCACAGGCGTCGTACTCCCCGACGCACGGATCGAGGTTGTAGCAGACAGAGGCAGAGCTGTATGACAAGACCAAATCCAAAGGCGAATCAAGCATCGCCTCTGGCAAGATGCGGATGTTAATTTGGCCTGAGATGTCCCCTTCTGTGGTCATTTGGATGATCAGCACACGATGGTCGCCACCGGCAAATCCCGGATGGTTGAAATCCATTTCGTCCGAGGGGGTGCTCAAGAGCATGTAACCGGTTTCGCTGACCATGACGTTTTGGCCTCCGGAGGGAAGGAATTCCGCAGCGGCAAGATTCCACCCAAAGAACCCCGCTGGCGCCACGTCGGCAGCGCCGTCTTCCACCCCAATGGTCAAGAAGCTGTCGTAGGCCAACTCCGGATGCGCGGCCACCGAATCGGCCAGGATGCCCAACGGCCTCCAGTCGTCGTTGGCTGGGTGGTTGTACCACGAACCAGACGTCGCGTTCAATGTCAACGGCGAATCCGCAAAGGCTGCGACTTGACGCAAAAAGTCCGTCGAATCTGGACAGACCAAACTCACCCGGTACGTCGTCATGCCGGCCAACACCCCGGTGTCGTGCACCGCCACCACATCCACCTCAAGCCAGTGCCCTTGGGGCTCGACGCATTCATCACAAATGCCATCGCCGTCCGCATCGGCCGCACACTCGCCCCCGCACACCCCAAAGGCGTCGGGCTGGCTGCCGAAGCAATCGCAATCGCCTGCAGGTTGGTCAAAACAGCCGCAATTGTATATCTCCCCGGGACCGTTGCACACCCCGCAAGCATCCTCTACGCCCACACAGGGATCGACGAGGTCACAGATGCCATCGCCGTCCACATCGTCGATGCAGTTGCCGTCGCAGTCGTAGCCCGCGCCGAACAAGTCTTCCGCATACACACAAGCTTCCGCCAAGGGGTGCTGCGCGGCGGCATCGTAGTTGCAGGCCGCAGGCTGGTCGCAATCGGCACTGCACACTCCGTGCAAGATGATTTCGTAGGACCAATCCGAGGGAGGTGCCACCGTGTAGCCGTTGGCGATGGTGACCGCCCACTCCCCTGTTCCTGCCAATGTGTTGAAGGCGGTCGTGTCGAGGGTTGCGGAAAACGCATCGTCCAAAAATGGCGTCTCCTCCCAACCCTGTGGCCACGGACCGTTGCCAACTCCTGCCAAGACCAGTTGCGTGCCCAAATCGGCGCACCCCGCATCTGGAATCAAATTCCATCCTCCCCAAACCACACAGTTGCCAACCGGGTCCGTCACGGTCACCATCAAATCCGAGGGCCAACCGCCGGAGCCCAACACGTTGCTCAAATTCACGGTGACCGAATCGAGCGGACCTTCCGCATCCATAATCGAGGTGGTTTCCGTGTACGATTGCCCGCCGTTCAAAGGCACTGCAATCGAAAGCGTGTCGGCGCATTGTGCAAAGGCCTGCAACGCACCAAGCCCCAACACCAGGGCCATAAAACAGGACAAGAGGTTTGGCTTCGTTCTCATGCAGGTAAGTTCGAAAAAGTGCATGAAAAAACCCCACACAAGCCAAAGACTTGTGCAGGGTTCTTGAAACGTTCAATGGGTCGTTCAGCGCCCGCCGACGAGCACACGGCGCACCGCCGTGGCATGCTCGTTGCGCACGTGGAGCAAGTACGCTCCGGCTGGAAGCCCTTCCACATTCCACACCACAGGTCCGCCCTTGGTGGTTTGCGAGGTGTGGACGGTTTGGCCTGACAACGACACCAACGTGAGGTCAAACGCGTGGCCCAATGGCAACGTGATGATCACCTCGCCCATGGTCGGGTTGGGATAGACGTTCAATTCAAAATCGACTTCCAACACGGCATCCACCTCTCCTGCACATTCGCAGTTTTCGGTGACAACGTCGTTGATGGTGCTGTCGTCATTGTCGTCGCAAGCCTCCCCAATCACCAAGCAAGATCCATCATCTGTGTTGGCATCCATGTCGAAGTTGCACGCATCGGCGTTGGTGCACCCCTCAACAATCGCTTCTCCCACACATGCGCAGTCGTCAGTGACGATGTCGTTCACCGTCATGTCGTCCATGTCGTCGCAAGACTCCCCGATCACCAAACAAGTGCCGTCATCGACGTTGGCGTCCATGTCGTAGTTGCACGCAGCCTCGTTGGTGCAGCCTTCAACGATGGCTTCTCCTGCGCAGGCACAGTCAGCCGTGATCACGTCATTGACGGTCATGTCGTCCATGTCATCGCAAGCCTCTCCAATCACCAGGCACGAACCGTCATCGACGTTGGCCATGTCCTCATAGTTGCAAGCTTCACTGTTGGTGCAGCCGGCAACGATGGCTTCGCCAGCGCAACCACAATCCGCAGTGACCATGTCATTCACCGTCATGTCGTCCATGTCGTCGCAAGACTCTCCGATCACAAGGCATGAGCCGTCATCCGTGTTGGCATCCATCTCATAGTTGCAAGCCAAAGAGTCTGTGCATCCCAGCATGATCAATTCGATGCAACCTGTGCTGTCTGCTGCGAAGCAGTCTCCTCCGCAAACCTCCAATGCGTCAAACTCAGCACAAGACCCATCGTCTTCTGTGGCGAGGGGATCGTAATTGCAGGCCATGGGGTCGGTGCAACCCTCGAGAATGAGCGTCAAGGAATATCCTTCGAACGCCACTTCTTGGCTGATCGAATTGCCAAACAAGCTTGCCCAACCCAAGACGTCGATGCTTGCAAAGAAAAAGCCCGTCGTGTCAGGCGTTCCCGTGAGCGTGGCGCAGTATTGCTCTCCTCCAAGGAACGTGTATGGGTTGCCGCTGTCTCCGTTGTTGTTGGGGGTCAGTTCCAGCCCCACTTCTGAAATCAGCAAGGCTTCGCCCGACTCACCAATCAACGAGATGTTTTGAACCACAACGCTGTCCACAGGCACAGGAATTCCGACCAAATCGTCTGCAGACGTTGGAACAAGAATGTGCAGTGTGTCGGCATACAATTCTCCGAGGTAGCCATCCTCAAACGTCTCACCAATCAAAGGATCTGGGCTCAGTCCAAAAGTGACCCCATCCGGGAAAACAAAGTCGGCTTCGCAGACCTGTGCCAAGCCAGAAGTCAACACGGCAAAGACTGCCGCGAGAGAGATAACAACGTGTTTCATGAACGCAAGTGTTAACAGTTTGGCCCAAATGTAGCGCGCACAACTCCCTCCCTGTCACGAGGGCGCGGAAGGTTTACCACAACGTGGTTGGGAATCAGCAGGCTTGACCAAAGGTGTTCAGCAACAACAACAGGTCCGCGACCGACACTGCGCCGTCGCTGTTGATGTCACCCGGGCAACCCGAATTGGTGGGTGGAAAAAGGAGCTCCAACGCGTCGCTGACCCCATCTTCGTCTGAATCGGCGTTGAGTGGATCGGTGTTGAAAAGATCCAATTCCGCTCCGTCGGTCAGCCCGTCGCCATCGGTGTCCTGCACGGTGGGGTCCGTGCCCAACAGCAACTCCTCGGCATCCCACAGATCGTCTTGGTCGCTGTCCTCACAGACGTCACCCAGGCCATTCCCATTGAAGTCTGCTTGTTCAGGGTTGAATGTGTCCGTGCAATTGTCCGTCAAATCCGGCACCCCGTCTTCATCGAAGTCATCGGCTTGGGCACCGCTGAGTGCGACGTCCACCACAACAGGCAGGTGATCGGAAGCGTTCCACGTGTCGCCCGACTGCAATCCATAGGCGTTCAGACGGTCTGCAGACATGTCGGAGGTTTGGAGGCCAAACGACCTGAGCACCTGCAACACCCCATCAGACACGAGGGCGTAATCCAACTTGCCGGGCATGTAAGAGCTGCCGTCGTTGCGCCACGTGTAATCCATGGGACGGTCGGCCTGGACGGCGGCAACTTGAAGCATGCCGGTGCCATCCCAGTCCGGGGCGAAGTCAGCGCCGTATTGAGCTTCGTCCGCGATGTCCCCCGATTCAAGTGTGGTTATGGGGGCTCCGAGTCCCACCATGTTCAAGTCGCCCCCAAACAAAATGGGCGACCCAGTCGGAACGTCGACTTGACCTCCTGCCGTCATGGCGTCGCGTTGAAAGGCCATGTACTCGTCTGCCTCACTTTGGCGCTTCTCCTCGTTGGTCAGTCCACCACAGCACTTCAAATGCGAGGAGGTGAAGAGTGTGGGCACGCCAAGCACGTCCTCCGAGCCGATGACCGCCGGAAAACTGCGGTAAACGTCTGGGTACGAAGATGCGATGGGCCAAGTGGTGGCCACCATCAAGTCGTAGTCGTCTTTGACCACGTTCCATGTCGAGCCCGGAAGCCACGACTCGAGAAGACCCTTCACATATGCGGCGGAGACGTCATCGACTTCACTGAATCCGATGATGTCGGGGGCCAAGGCGGCCACCATGCGGCCCATGGAGGCGGCGGGAGAATTTTGGTCCATGCGGCGGTTCACGTTCCACCACATGGCGCGGATCTGCGTACCCGAGGCGCGCGACAAAGGAACCTCCTCCACCGCGGCGACCTCGTTGCTCAACGTGAGCGTCGACGGGCTCGAAGGCATCACCTCGTCATGCGCGGTGTCGACCCACTGCCAGGCAAGCGAACTGCTGCCCACGCCCGACATGCTGCGGTCAAGGGCCAACTCGAACGTCGTGCCGCTGTACGTGGGCGCACCGTGAAGGCCAATGTTGTTGAAGCTGAGGGTCGTCTCGACGCCGCCGGCGTTGTAGCGACGAACCTCGTTGTTGGCGAAATCCATCACAAGCTCCACCCCCATCTGGTCTTGAACCCAACCGGTGAAGGGGTTGTTGTCGGTGTCCACCCAAAGCTGCAATCCGTGCGGAATGACCGTCTCGTCCAAGGCGATCTCCACCGCGAGATCGGCCTTCCAAAAGACCCATTCCGCGTTGGACGTCGCCGAGCCGGCAATCACATGCGTGTTGGACGCCGTGACGACGGGGACACCTGTCCAGTCAGAAAAATCGTTGTCAAGGGTGATTTGGGCCTGGGCCACCAAGGCGCCTGTTCCCAACGCCCCCCCAAGGAAGAATCTCGTGAACACATTCATGGAAACAAGGTACGGACGCCTCAAGGGAAACGCCCCTCCTCGACGTCACGAATGAAGTCGGTCACGCCGCCAAAGAATACCTCGGCGTCGTCCCAAAGGGCAAGGTGCGAACCGTTCTCGCAAATCAAGGCCCGACCACGCTGCACAAGCGTCGCCTGACGCGCCATGGCCGCGGGGTCCATCGTGTCGTGTGTCGCGCCAACCATGAGGGTCGGCATGCCTATTTCTCCGAGGCGTGAGGTGATGTCCCAGTCGATGATTCGGCCTCCAACCTTGAACTCGCTCGGACCTTGCATCAAATCGTAGAGCTTGTAATTGAGCCGTGCAAACGACCCCGCCACCTCCTCCGGCCACTGCTCCAAACGGCACACGTGCTTGCGGTAAAACTCCCTGTCGATGAGCTCGAGGTAGGTGGGGTTTTGGTAGTCTCCAGCCGCTTCATAGGCCTCCAAAGAATCGACCAACGTGGAACGCATTTGAGGCCGAAGAGTCGACACGTTGTACGCTGCATAATCCGGGATGGAGGACTGCATGTTGCACACAACCAACCCCTTCAGGTGCTTTTGATGAACCAACGCGTACTCCATCGCCAAGATGCCACCCCAGCTGTTGCCAAGCAGGTAGAAATTGGTGGAATCCATGCCGAGGGCTTGCCTCACCTCGTCCACCTCCTGCACCCACCGATCGATGTTCCAGAGGTCCTCTTCCGGCTGATCGCTGTAAAAACTCCCGAGCTGGTCGTACATGTGCACTTCGGCCGGGCCGTTCAATCCTTGGTGCTCGGGCAGCTGGTACGCGACGTTCAACATGTACTCGTGGGTACATGCAGGACCACCGTGAAGCACCAAGACTTTGACCTCTTCACTTTGGCCAAACTGCTGGGTGAACACTTCAAACCCGTTGCTCAGCTGCACCATGGTGACGCTCTCTTCCTCCCTTTTGGCCTGACGCAGCGCTTCGTCCTCAGGCGTGAAGGCCATGGCGCAATTGCCCGTCAAGTGGTAATCCGTCAGCTCCGCTTGGGAATCTGCGTCTGGGGAATCTGGGGCGACGGCACATCCGGCTAACACGGCGGCCATGGTGAAGGTGAGAATGGATCGGTTCATGAGGACAAGATGGGACAGATTGTTGAACAAAGCATGGGTTTGGGGTGTCCTAATGCCATGGCCCCAAAGCACCCCGCGCCACCAACCACCCAGCTGCAACGCGCCTCGCTGCCTTGGCAGGATTGGCCCGCAGAAGACCTGGACCGGGTCATTCAGATGGCGTGGGAAGACCGAACGCCGTTTGAGGCGATCGAGTGGCAGTTTGGGCTGAAGGAAAATGACGTGCGCGCGCTGATGCGCCGCTCACTGAAGCGGAAGAGCTTCGAAATGTGGCGGAAGCGAGTCAAAGGGATGAGCACAAAGCATGCCACGAAGCGGCCCGACGACGTGAAGCGGTTCCGCGCGCCAGGGCAACGTCCTTGACTAATGTTCACGTGCGATGTGCGAGCTTTGTCCTCATGAATGCTTCAAGACTGACGCTCATCCGGACGCTGTTGTTGTCTTCAACAATGACCTTGGTGACGATGGCCACATGGGCCCAAGCCGACGCCCCCGAGCGGCTGCACGACGGCCTCGTGAAGGTCAATTTGACCGACTTCATCTCAGGCAAATACAGCCTGTCTTACGAGCGTGTCATCGGTCCTTGGACTTCGGCAGAGTTGACCGTGACGGGCATCGGTATGACCACCTCGGACTACACCTACAGCATTGCCCAACCTGTCACCTACCCTTGGGACAGCTTTTACCCGAGTCTGCCAGCTGATTTGGAATTGGTCCTGTCCGGATGGGAAGTTCAAGGTGCGGTCCGCAAATACGGCTGGGTGGATGACGGCATGCCTGACGGCTTCTACGCGTCGGTGTTCTTGACCGCTGGAAGCGCCAACGTGGTGGCGGACGAGCGCATTCGGGATGTCACGTACGATCCTGACACCGTGACGTTTGAGCCAAGTGCGTTCCTCGATGAAATCGACCACACGTTGAGGGTGACCACCTGGGGGTTTGGGCTGACGGTGGGATACCAATGGCTCACCGAAAGCGGCCTGGGCGTAGACGCCTACTTTGGGCCCATGTTCCGAGGCATGACTCGGACGTTCAGCATGGACGGCTACACCGACGCCGAAGCCAAGGACATTGTCGGCAACCGATTGCAACAGCGCTACTGGCTCCGCCCTGGCCCGAGTGAACTGTACAACGGCACCACGGGTCCGTGGTTCAACGGCGGCGTTCGCCTGAGCCTGGCCTTCTGACCGGCGCTGTCAGTTCAACTGTTCCCCGTGTTGGGAGTCGTCGAGGCCGCGGGCTTCCTGCTTTGAGGTCACACGCATGGGAATGAGCGCATTGACCAATGCGAACAACGCGTAGCTCAACCCAAACGCCCCCACCGCCACTGCAGCGAGTGCAGCGAGGTGTTTCCCAAAGGTGTCAAACTCGCCCGACGTCAACCCGACCTCAGCGGCGAACACCCCCGTGAGCACCATGCCCACCATGCCCCCGACACCGTGGCTGGCGAACACATCGAGGGTGTCGTCCACGCGTGCAGATTTGTGAAACAGGTCGATCGCCAGGTTGCTGACCAGTGCCGCAACAAAACCAATCAAGACGCTGTCCCCCAAGCTGACAAACCCGGCTGCAGGCGTGATGGCCACGAGACCCACCACCGCACCGATGCACGCACCGACGGCGGACATCTTGCGGTCGCGGAACCGGTCGAAGAAAATCCAGGTGATCATCGCCGTGGCCGACGCCAAGTTGGTGTTGGCAAACGCAAGGACCGCATCCGTGCTTGCGCTGAATGCTGAGCCCGCATTGAACCCAAACCACCCAAACCACAACAACCCCGTGCCCAAAATCACAAACGGAATGTTGGCTGGCGTAAGGTCGTTGTCCATCCTCCGCCCCAGGAACAGCGCACCCGCCAAGGCGGCACACCCTGCAGACATGTGCACGACCGTTCCCCCAGCGAAATCAAGCACGCCCCACTGGCGCAACAGGCCTTCCGGGTGCCAAGTCATGTGACAAAGCGGCGGATACACCACGAGCGCGAAGAGCACCATGAACAAGATGTACGCCCTGAAGCGAACCCGCCCCGCCATGCTCCCTGTAATCAGAGCAGGCGTGATGATGGCGAACTTCAATTGAAACAAGGCGAACAACAAAAACGGAATCGTGCCAGCGAAATCGGCATTGGGACTCAACCCCACACCCCGAAACGCCAGGAAGGTCCGCGGGTCGCCAATCACGCCCCCGAGGCTCTCGCCAAAGCACAAACTGAACCCCACAAGCACCCACAGTACGCTGATCACGCCGAGCGCCACAAAGCTTTGAAGCATCGTGGAAATGATGTGACGCTTGTCAACCATCCCCCCATAAAAGAAGGCCAAACCCGGCGTCATGAGCAACACGAACGCACTGGCCACCACCATCCACGCGGTGTCCCCTGCATTCAATTCGCCCAGCGCCGAGGCATCCGTGGCCGCGTCGTATGAGGTTCCCAAAAACCAAATGGCTGGCACCAACAGCGCCAACACCAAAAAATTGCTCTTTCGTCCCATGTCGTGGTTGTGAACGGCGAAACTATCTCTTCGCTCCAACATCCACAACTCGTGTCCTTTGGACAACAATCTAGAAATCAACACCTAAGCCTCAACTCAACAGCAGGCAATCGCAGCGGCGAGACTCAATCAAAAAACAGCCGATGCCCCACAGTGATGATCGCCACGGAGTCAAAACTGATGCTGCCGTACGTCCCACCCTCCAAGGTGAAGTACCAATCGCTGCAGCGGAGGTTGTTGCGGGTTTTGCCCCTGCGCTGCAACCGTCGTTGCGCACGCTCGGAGAGGGTTCTCTCACACCTTTTGGTAGGGATGGACTGTTGGTAATAGACATGAAGAGGCCAAAGTCTCAAACCAAGGGTGCCTGAAGGACCTCCTGCAAAGCGCTGAATGCCCACGCCCACTTTTCCCGTCACAATGGTCGGAAAGGCCAGGCCCGCCTGAGCTTCGAGCACAAATCCCGAATCGGACACCTTTCGAACTCCACCCAGCAACGACGCTCCAGGAAAAGGAAAGTCGGCAAAAGCCACGCCGAAGTTTGAGTCGAAATAAAACTCGACATCCGCGGAGGTCTTGCCGTCCTGGGCCTTGGCCTCACACGAAGTCGTCCACACCGCAAGCGCTACGAGAAGGGTTTTCCAAGCCAAGCCGCAAAGTTAAGTCGCCGAAAATCAACCCTGTGAAGGCCGACCAAACAGCACATTTTCTCCCCTCACATCGAGGACTCCAAACCCCTTGTCCGCGAGGACCCGGAGCGCCGGCTTAGAACTCGAAGGCACCATCCGCTCGTGGAATTCCAACACGATGAAACGCGTGCAATCCATCCAGTCGAGGTTGGCCTGAAACAAGGCCTCTTCTCCACCTTCGATGTCGAGCTTGACCAAATCGATCGCCTCCCACCCCATGGCCTTTTGAATCCCTCCGATGGACAACGTCTCCACATCCGCCACCAAGTTGTCTGACGCCTCATCTCGGGTCATGAACCCGTTGCTTCCAAAGCCTTCGTCGGTCAACCGAAGGTGGACGTGATCCGAGTGGTGAATCGCCTTTTGCGACAATGTGATGCCCTCCAAATAGGCAGTGTTTTTGCGGAAGGCTTCTGCGTTGTGGGGATGGGGCTCCACGGCATGGATTTGGGCTTCTGGAAACTGGCCTTTGAAGTAGAGCGACGCGAATCCCACATTGGCCCCACCGTCCACAATTCGACGCACATCTGAAGGCCAGTCAAAATCGTACTCACGATGCAGGAACACCTGCGCAAAAGCGTGCACGTCCTGAACGTCCCTTCTCAAATGGATCGGATTCTTGAAATCTGGAAGTCGAATCGAACTGGTTTTCAGGATGTTCAACCTGAAATACAGGAGACCTCCTCTCCAAGCGCCGTATCGCTGAATTAACAAAAGGAGGTACATGCCGCGCAAGGTAGCGCAACAAAAAACCCGCCACCAAAGGGAAGCGGGTTTTGGGGAAAAGCGATCCCACAGGGATTGTACTTTTTCGCAAACAAACCCAGTGATGACGGGCGTTTTCAGTTATCAACACAAAAATGGGGGCCAAAATGGGGGCCACTTGCCAAAAGTGGGGCCAAACGGTTGACGCCGTTAACCTCCCCTCACCCACTGACGGTGACATTGCACCGTGACTGAAAAACCGCCAAAGGGAAAACGTCGCCTCCGTGACACACGCATTGGGCAATGGCTCAAAGAAAAAGCCCCCGACGTTTTGGACGTCGTGGGCGATGTGTTGCCTGACAACGGCGTTTTGGGGATCGTGAAAAACATGGTCGACAAATCGCCATCGCTGACGGTTGATCAACGAATTGAAATTGAACGCCTGATCAGTCAGGAACGGCAAACCACCGAAATGGAAATGTCGAAACGGTGGGCCTCTGACATGTCGTCGGATTCATGGTTGGCCAAACACACGCGACCACTCATTGTGTTGTCGTTGGTGGCCACCCTGTTTGTGTTCATCGTGTTGGATTCCATTGACATCGCTTTTGAGGTGCGTGAATCCTGGATCAGCTTGTTTGAATTGCTGATCGTCACCGCCGTTGGTGGGTACTTCACCCTCCGTTCCGTGTTCGACAAACGACAAATCAAATGAGTTCACGCAACCTTTCCCCGTCCTGGGCATACGTCCACGACATGATCAAGCGATTCCCCAACACGCCATCCATGACGTTGGCCAAAAAAATCATGGGTGAATCACCTGAAATGTTCACCTCCATCGAGGCGGCCCGATCGGCCATCAGGTATTTCCGTGGTGCGGTTGGCTCACGCCATCGCAAACACGCCGACAAAACGTTGGTCCGTGAGTTTGATGAATCGTTGTTCAACCCTTTTGGGTTGCCCACCTCTGACGAATCAGAGTTCATCCCTTTCATCCTTCCATCCGATTGCCAACGGGTGTTGGGCCTGTTTGACATTCACGTGCCATTCCACTCCATCGACGCCCTGACGGCGGCAATTGAATTTGGGTTGGACAAACGCGTGGACACCATTTTCATCGGTGGTGACTTGATTGATTTTTACTCCCTGTCATCGTTTGAGAAGGACCCCCGCCGTCGATCATTCCGTGAGGAAATCGACGCCGCCAAAAATGTGTTGGAGGTGTTGCGACGTGAGTTCCCTGACGCCCTGATGTTTTACCAATTGGGCAACCATGAGGAACGGTTTGAACGGTACATGAGGGTCAAGGCACCTGAGTTGTTGGACATGGACCAATGGCGCCTCAGCGAAATCCTGGGGTGTGATCAACTCGGCATTGAGGTGATCGATGGCAAGCGGGTGGCCAAATTGGGGCAACTCAACATCCTTCATGGCCATGAGTTTGGCCGTGGTGGTGCGTCATCATCAGTCAACCCCGCGCGTGGGTTGTTCAACCGCGCGAAATCATCGGCCATTTGTGGCCATCATCATCAAACCTCGGAACACGTTGAACCCAACCTCAACGGTGATTTGATCAACACGTGGTCGGTGGGATGCCTTTGTGAGTTGTCGCCCGATTACCGCCCGATCAACCGTTGGAACCACGGTGTCATTTTCATTGAATGCGACCATGACAACGACGGATGGGTGACGGTCGACAACCGCCGCATCATCAACGGTTCCATCACTTAACCAAACATCATGATCACGATTTGGAATTGGCTTTTGTCACGCGACCTGGCGACGACCCGTTTGTTGGGCATCGCCGCCGTCATCCTCAATCACGTCGGCTTTTGCGCCGCGAAAAACCCTGACGGCACGTCATGGGAATTGTGGGTGGGTGCGATCATTTACGTCGTCAGTGTGGTGGCCATCGTTGCCCTGATCATTGCGGCCACGTCAGACCGCCTCAAACGCGCTCAGGACGGCTCAAATGCCTGACGACGGCGTGGTGCCCAGGTACTCGGTCAACACCTCTTTGGCGGCCTCAAAACCTTTGGCCACGACGGCACGGTAACCACGGGCCTCCAATGCCGCGATCCACTCACGTTGTGAGGCGCTGACGCGCCCACCTTTTTCCTTTTTCAGTTCGATGGCAAGGCCGTGCCACCTCCCACGCGGTTCGTACACGAACACGTCAGGGAATCCGCGTTTGTAACCTGAGGCCTTTAATCGTTTCGCTTCCCTCATTGACGTCCTGGCGCCGCCTGCTGAGGCACACCACAACACGTCGGGCCATGCGTCATCAATGAACCGCGCCAACCGACATTGGATGTCGTGTTCACTGCCTTCGCCGTGACGGTTGTTTTTGGTGGCCTTTTTACGCGCCAACTCGCCTTGTGAATGTTGGACCCCATTTGTCGATCACATCGAATGATGGGCATGCCTTTGCGGCAAACTCATTGTGTCCATGCACGGTCAGGTCGTCACCGTACACCACCCTCAGCACATCGACCAATTCAAAAAATGACGCCTCCTGAATGGGCGTCATTGTGTCGCATGGCTCACCGTTTTCCAACCCTCCGACGTACACGACACCGATGGAATCGTTGTGACCTTTTGTGTGGGCGCCTTTGCGCCACACGGGCCGTCCACGTTCGACGGTTCCACAACCGTCGTTGAGGATGATGAAATGGTAACCGATGTCCGACCAATTGCGTGGTGGTGAGGTGTGCCACTCCCTGATCGTGTCCGTGGTCACGTGGTGGCCTCTTTCGGTGGCCGTGCAATGAACAACGATTTTTGTGGGCCTCATTGGACCAACTGTTTCAACCACAACCCCAACGCCAGGAAAAACGCGCCCACGCCTGACCACCATTTTTTTTTGAGGCCTTCGATGTCCTCATCATGTGATCGGATCGTGTCGGTGGCGCCTTCCAATTTGGCTTCGACGCGGGCCAATGTTGTGATGATTTGGTCCAACTTATCCATCGGCCCAAATTCCCACCCTCAGTGCGGGTCGAGGTTAACGCGGGCAACTTTCACGTCATCACTGACCTGACAGGGCAAATGTGAATGGCGTGATCGCTGAGGACACGTTCACGCCCGCACGGCTGATCATGATGAACACCAATGAACCCGCCCTCAATGTCAGGTTCCTCACGTTGATGTCGGTGTTCAATGGAACCCCCGATGTGCTTGGCGTCACAGTCACATTGCCAATTCGTGTGATGGACAATGCCGTTGATGAATTGTTTGGGCGTAAGGCATTGAACATGTCAATGGTGATGGCGTCACGCGAGGCGGGGATGACTGATCCCAACAATGACAATTCCGTCATGGCCGTTGGAATGATGATCCCACAATTGGCGTTGGCCACGGGAATTGTTGCGGCATTTGATCTGAGGTTCAACGTCCAATCCGATGCGGCCCAACCACCAACCAGGTTGCCGATGTAGCGGCCACCCGCTTTTGTGAGGTTTGCCGTCAATGAGTGATTGGCCAATGACACGCGATCACTCGATGACACTGTGGTGAATGACAGACCCCCCGACCCATCAGTGGTCAGCGCCTGGCCTGCCGTGCCATCAGCGATGTCATCGAATTGCCCATTTGTGTCAAGCAAAACCAAACGCGATTCCGTTGGTGCTGATGGCAAGTTTCGGAACCGTTCATTGATCGTTGAAACATCGCGCCTGACAACGCCCATCCGACTGTTGAGGCGTCGGATTGGCTTGAATGATGTGTCATTGGTTGATCCCTGACCTGGGCCGATGATGGAACCACTTTGGGTTCCCTTGTAACCGACCCCAACAGGTTCATCAGGTATGCCACCCTCCCAATCAAAGTTGGAAACGCTTTCCATCAACACGGCCTCAACGATGGCCACGCCCGTCCCTGCGGTGTACGTCAACGTCATGGGAACCAAAAAATCTTCCTGGTCGTTTGTGGTCGTGCAATTGTGGTGAATCACGTTTGACATGGTCAACGGGAAATCCGTTTGTGACTGCGTTTGTTGTTGCACGATTTCACCGCGCTGAACGCACTGTGGCGTCCGTCTCATTGACAGTTGTTCGGCACACACCACCGTCAACAAATTGTTGTCGTCCATGTAATCATCGACGGTGTCCGTGATCGAGTACCACCCTTGATCCTCGACCTCCAAAAACATGATCCCACTTTGGGCGAACTGCCACGGCAAAAAATACGGGTGACCGTCTGAGTTGGGTTGATTTCCCAGTGCGGATGATTGAATGACCGTGTCGCCCAAATCCAGGATTTCGGTGTTTTGTTTCCAGTCAGCGAAATACGTGAAATCGGCGTCGTCACTTTGGGCGCCGATGCCCACCTGGAAATCGGCAACGTAATCGCCAGGGACGTTTTCAAAGTTGGGCGAAATGTCAGCGTTGTTGTGATCGTACTGAACCGCGAAACCTGCTTGAAAAATCTTTCCCAACTGAGGGTGCGTCTGACTGACCTGGCCACCATGCCTGACAACGATTCGATCCACACCGATCGTGACGCCCGTGTACGATGACTGAGTGTCGGGCAATGGCGCCGTTTCAATGTTGAACTCATGTTGGACACCCAATTGTTGCGTGAGGTTGATTTGGTAATCGTGGCGGTCCTCAGTTTCATGCGTGAACACGTGCAACCCTCCAACGTACGAATTGCCGTTGGAGTGGTCCAACACTGCGGCGGGTGGGTTCGATGATGTCCACGGAATGATCAGGTCGTAAAAACCCTCGTCGTTTTGCCATTGGGCATCAGGGACGGTCAGTTCAAAACCTCCAAACTGCGGATTTCCAATGTTGAACGATCCATCAGGTTGCACCCCACCTGGCATGTCAATTTGGAGTGTGTCGCCCGTGGCGTACTGGCTGACGTAATAAAGGCCGCCCACCTGGATTTTCAACCTCAGGACGATCCTGGCGCCGATCCTGTCGAATCCGTGATCATTGTACGCGGTTCCCGTCAACGCCGACCCAAATTCGTTCACCAATTTGTCCGAATCGTAACGGCCCAACAGTTGCAACGTTTTGGATGCGTCAACAACGATTTCAGGATCAACGAATGTCGGCCCACCACTGGATGGGTAATCAATGTAAAATTGATTCACAGGGCCAACGACGCCCAATTGCCCCGCGTACAAATGCGTCAGCGCCGTGCGCCTGACGGGCAACAAATACGAGTTGGACCAACCCAACCCCAACGCGTGTTCGTCCTCGATGTCAAATCGAAAATCGACGTCCTCAGTTGTGGCGCGATCGACCCTGACACCGTTTTCCAAAACCGTGGAAATCGATTCGCTTTCCACGATCGTGCGTGTCCATTTGTTCAACCTCAGGGTGTGACTCCAATTGTACGCGTTCACAGGGATGAACGAAAATTGAAAGTTGGCCAGGAACAACCGTGTCCCGAATGCGTTGGTGATGTTTTCCAACACGTCGAAACACGACGAAAATTTGGGTGGCAAGTACGCGCGGCGCCCAAATTCATCCTCATCGCCTGTTTCAAACTTGCCAAAGGCCTGGGCCTTGACAAACGTTCGTTCCATGACGGAAACGGGGAATGGATCACCCTGGGTGTTGGTCCAGTTGTCGCCACCATTTACCATTTCCTCATTGTACACATCGACCACCTCTGACATTTGAAATTCACCGCCCATCCAAAAATCGATGGTCGGGATTTTGTTGAGGCACCTGGCGGCATGCTCGGCCAAACTCAATCGTCCTTTGTACGGGTTGCCGTCGTCCTCGTTCCTGTACTCGATTTGCCTGAGGCGGTTGAGGCCACATGAGGCCGTCAGAGTGAGTAAATACGGATCATCTTGGGTTTCCCACTCCAATGCCTCATGGACCAATGGACCGACCCAATACGGCGTCCAATTGGCGCCGCCCGTGTCCATGTACACCGCCAACGCAAACCGCGCGTCATTGGATTGTTTGATCACCTGTTGGATCAAACTCATTTTGGGTTCGGTCAGGATGAACGTGGTTTTCACTTTGGACGGGACGATGGCACCCGCCGTGTGATCAGTTGGCCCGTCGTAACTCAACACAAACCCATCCGACGTCAAATCGATTTCCACAGGGTTGTTGTCATTCAACCCGAAATCAGTGAAACCGTCATCATCCTGGTCGATCAGTTCAACACGCCATTGGCGGTTTTGATCATCCTTGAAATTGCTGAAAAATCGGGCGTTCCAATTGCCTGATGATCCCACGTTTGGGGCGGGGTTTGGGTAACTCATCGTCCTCGGTTTCGGTTTGCACGTTCATGGGCCAACACAATGGCATCGCCTCTGATCATCCCCGTCACATTGACATCGCTTTTGTTGCCTCCGATCATCTTGACAAACTCCCCCATCCGTTCAAACGGAATGACGGCCTCACGGCCTGATGGGTTGTCGCCGATGAGGGCGATTTGCGGCCCCATCGTGATGCCTCCACGGGCCAATTTTGGCATGTTTCCAAGCAATGATGAAATGGCCGCCTTGATGGCGGCGGCCTTTGCCACACCCGCCAATCCGCCCGATGCGACGTTGTCAGGTGTTGGGGCCATTGCATTGGCCAAACCTTGCGCCACGGCGGCCTTGATTGCATTGAGGGCAATGTTCATCAACATGCGGCCTGCGGCCTCATTGAAATTGGCAACCTCCCCTGTTGCGGATTTGAACCCTAATTCAACCAGGTCGGCAACGGCGGCGCCCGCTTCCTGAGCCGTGAACAACGCCTCATTGGCCTCGGTTTGTTGTTCCGTCGTGCTTTGAAGCAACGCCCTGAACGTTTCCGCATCCTGCATCAGTTGTTTGAACTGATCCGAATTGACAAAATCGGGATCGGCCAACACCGATGACAACAACGCGTCATCCAATGCGGTCAAGGCCTGTTGGGCCAATTCAAGGTCACTGATGATCCCCAACCCCTGAGCCGTGGCCAACTCGGCCATCGTGCCTTTGAGGGTTTCGATCGGTGTGGCCGCCGTGGTCGTTTCCTCGGCAAATTCTGACATCCGCACGGCCAACCCTGCCAACGTTTCATCGACGCCCTCAAAATCGGCCTCAATGATCGATGTGATCGCCTGTTGGATGATCGTGAATCGGTCCGAATCCAGGTCACCCCCAATGGTCAATTCCAGTTCATTGACATCGGTGAGGGCTTTTTCCATCGCGGCCAGGATCTCGGCCAACGATGGAGGCACTTTACCTGTCCCGCCACCCTGAACATCCACCACCACACTCACCTTCGATTCCAAATCACCTTGCACCTGATCCAACGCCTGTTGGGTTTCGTTCAGGCGCTTGATCAACGCATCCTCAACGCGCTTGAATCCTTCGTCCAAATCCACGCCAGGCCCAAACGGATCAATGGAATTGATCAGGTCGAGTGTGAAGGTGCTGAACTCCACACCCGCAAACTCGGCGGTCAACTGTTGGTTGAGGCGTAATGCGGCCTCATCAATTTGCCCCGTGTCGGGATTGACAACAGGCACCAACCCGACCTCAGCCCTCAACAGTGGGTTGGACGCCAATTCATCGGCGGCCTCGTTGTAACGGTTCAGGGCCTCAGGCGAAATGTTTTCCAGTTCTTGCCTTAGGGCTTGGGTTTGTTGTTGGAGTTCGCCAATGGTTTTCCCACTGTTTTCCAAGCTGAACGCCTCACGCAACAACGCCGCACGGGCGGCCAGGGATTTGACACCCTGACTGAGCAAATCATTTTGTGCGTCGATCGTTTCATTGAACGTCAACACGTCATCACTGGCAATGACGGATTCCTGACCGTATTTGATCATCGCCGCACCCAACGCCACGGCGGCGGCAATGATGGCCGCGTATGGGTTCGTCGTGAGCGTGGCGAATGAATTTTTGATGGCTTTGTTCAGCGTTTGAACCGACCTGATGGCACTGCCAATGGCGGCAAGCAACGGACCAAAGGCCGCCGCAAACAAACCGACATTGACAATGCTTTGGCGTGTGCCACTTGACAGGCCCGCAAAACTTTGGGCCAACGATGTGATTTTGCGCGCGACATCAATGACCGTAGGCGCCAACGATTTGCCCAATGAAATTTGGGCACCCTCAATGGCTGACCGCATCGCCGCGACGCCGCCTGAGGCGGTCGCGTCCATTTCGGCGGCCATGCGCTTGGACAACCCTGTGGCGTTGCTCACCTCTTTGCCAAAGTCCTCCAATGCTTCGAGGTTGTCACCGAAAATTGGTTGGAGGATGGCGGCCCGTTTGCCCAACACATCGATGGCCTGTTTGTACGTGAGGGTCCCATTGATCAGGCCCGTGAACGTCGATTTGACGTCAACACCTGAGGCGGCCAACTCACTGAACGCCATTTTCAATTTGGTGCCCGCATCTGATCCCGCAATGCCGTTGTTGGCCAGGATGCCCAACAGTGCGGTGGTTTCCTCCAAAGTGAACCCAAAGGTGTCGGCCACCTTTCCCGCGTTTTTCATCCCCTCTTGGAACTTAACGAGGTCAAGGGCCGATCCGCTAAATGCGGCGGCCATGACGTCAGCAACACGCGACGCCTGGTCGGCCTCCAAACCAAATTGGTTCAGGGTGTTTCCGACCACCTCGGCGGTTGGTCCCAATTCCTGATCAAACGCCTGGGCCAACGCCAACGTCGATTCCGTGGCGTTGAGGATTTCGCCTGTGTTCAATCCGAGTTTGGCGTACTCCAATTGAAGGCCCGCCACCTGTGATGCGGCGAACACTGTTGACGCGCCCAAATCCAACGCGTTTTGTTCGAGTTGGGCAAACTCAGGCCCCGTCGATTGCGACGTGGCTTTCACCTTTTTCATCGCCAATTCAAAATCGGCGGCCACCTTGAATGATGACGCGCCGATTGCGGCAAGCGGGGCGGTCACCCCAATGCTCAACCCACGCCCAACACTTGACAGGTTGTTGGCGGTTGTTCTGAGTTTCTTTTGAGCCGACGTGAGGCCCCGTTCAAACTCGCGTGTCCGTAAACCGAGGACAACATTTAGGAGGGATTCACGCGCCATGATGCGATGTTTTGGATGTCTTGTTTGGTCAATTCACGGGACGGTTGATCTTCTGATTCGTACGGGTTGAAATCTGACGGCGTGAACGGTTTGGGCTGACGTTTGCGGTCCCGATTCACGTTCGCAATCGTCGCCAAAACACTGGCGGTGTGATTCCACATGCGACGGTCATGATCACGGAATGACGCCGTGAATGCGATGAACTCCATGAACGTCATGTCCCAAAACTCATTTGGGCGCAATCCCAACGCCAACCCCGATCGGTAGAGTTCCAACCAGGTCGATGGCGAGTTTGAGGGGACGGATGGGTTGCCGTCCCCTCGGCTCACTTTTTTCCGTCGCCGTCAACCTCGATTCCGAGGGACGACCCGATGGCCCCTGACAGTTGAGTGAATTGGTCCATGTCAGCACACACGACGGCGGCAAGGCGATCGAATGTGATGTCAGGGCGCGCGTCGCCTTTGTAATCGGCGGCGTTCATGATGCCCCAAAACACAATTGATGGCACGAAATCGAGTGGTGATTTCCCCAAGAAATCATCCATTTGTTGCAACTCCATGCCGCGATCCTGACACATGAGGCGAAACGCGTTCATGTTCAACAGGACCTCAAATTGGTCATCACCGATCGTGACGGTGGTTTGTCCTCTCAAACTGTTGGCCATTGATCAGGGATTAAAACGTGCCCTCAGTGAGGTTCGAGCAATCGAAGGAAACGGAAAATGATGTGGAATCGTTGAGTGGTGCGGTTTCCTCAAATGAGGTCATGAACGCATCGACCTGGATGAAGGGATCACCCGTGACGCCTGAGCCGTAACGCAAAACCAATTGGGTTTTGTCAATGGCGGCGTCAATCAATTGAGTGCGTCCGATGTTGTCGTACGCCGTCAATCCTTCGACGGTAATTGTGACCGACTGTTGGCCAGGCAACACGGTGCGTTCACCGTCGTTGTCCTTGCAAACTGTTTCGATCATTTCGTTTGAAATGTTGAGGGTGGCATTGGTGCCACATGCGATCAGGTCAAAAAGCGTGTCGCCGTCGCCGTCACCATCTTGGATGAAAACGCCGACCAAATTGCCTTTGACAGTCCCCGTTGTTGTAGCCATAATTTATTGATTTTCAGTTGTTTGTTCCTCGAAATCAGGATCAACCTGGTCATCCACGGCCTCATCACAATCCTCACATGGTTCGTTTTTTTCCTTGCATGGACATTCGTGGGTGGGGCCTGGGTTTGTTTCGGAGGGATGTTGAATGGCCAACCCATCGTCAATGAGTTGTTGGCCAAATTCATTTCCCACCAACACGGTGTGGCCAACAGGCCAACGGCGACCGTCAATCGGGGCGATGATTTGAATTTTCACGTCCGCAAAATCCCCACCCCATGACGGCGTGAGGTTAACCCTGTCAAGTTTGGATCATGAATGGCGATCCTGTGCCTCACGGGTCACAGTGACCATGTAATTCGCAACGGTGGCGAATGTTTCATCATCAGGGATGATGCCTGTTTCAAGGTCATCAAATCTGATTTCAATTCGTTCACGCGGGTTGCCAAAGGTGCCAAAATAATTGTCCAACGCGTCACGACATGCCTGGGCGATCAAGTACGATCCGCGCGGGTTGTCATGGTACGCAATGACCTGCATGGTCACAAAATCCAGGTCCGATGATCGCGTTTTGGTTTCGTTGGTGCGAACGTCCAACAGGTCAACGGTGACACTCGGAACGGATGACCCCTGTTTGCGTTGGATCGCATAAATGTTGGACGCGTTGACCAATTGCGTCACGTACGCGTCGCCTGCAAGGATGGAAATGATTTCGCCGATCATGCGCCCAAATGTTTTTGGATGAATCTGTCAAACCGCTTCATCATGCCTTTGGCCACTTTGTCGGCGGTTTGTTGGAATGCCTTTTGAACGAACAACCGTGGCCGTGTTCCTGGGTGCTCGATCGCCTGAGTGCGGATGATTTCACCGCCACCAGGGACGGCAAATTTGTTGTTTCCTCGCGCTTTCCTCATGCCACCTTTGGTTCCCAGGTTGACCAAATGCGCGTGGAATGCACCCATCCGACCCCCGCGTGGGCCAACAACGAAACGGGCGCCATCGTTGCGGTTTTTCTTTGCCCGCCTGACGCTGATTGATTTGGCCAACAACCCCGTCCGTCCTGGACCTGACAGTTGCACCATCTTTCGTTTCATGGGCAATGCCGATGAACGGTACATGGCCAACAACTCAGGGTTGGTCAACCCATGCCCGACCATGCGGGCCAACTTTTGTTCCAATTCGTTGAACCCTTCGAGTTCAAATGAAAGCGAAACCCTCCCATTGTCTGATCGTCCTGGCATGATTCAAAGGTTTGAAATGGCGTTGTCGCGGGCCGTCGTGATCAGGCGCAAACCCTCACGGCGTCCGATGATTTCAACCGAATGGATGTCGTGATAACTCCCCTCCCATTTGATGCGATCATTCACGGTGACGTCATCACGGAAACGAATGGTGAACACAACGCGATCAATGTTCACGCGCTGATCGGCCACCTGGCGTTCCGTGCCACCACGAAATGTCACAGTGGCCCACACGGTGTCATTCAACTGCCATGCGGGCGGGGTGTGGTTCCATTCATCCGTCGCCACACGGGGAATGTGGTGTTCAACGCGTTGATCCAATCGTCCGATGTTCATGTGAATGATTTGAGGCGAAACGGATTCATGAGGTGGCGTGAGGCCACAGGCAATTCGTACGTCCTCATCGTGGAAACGTCCTGGCGGTTTTCGTACAAATGGCCAATGATCAACAACATGGCCGCGATCAATGCCGAGGGCAACGTTGATTGGGTGTGCCCTGCCTCCATGTCGATGCGCCACGCATTGATCGTGTCGTCAACATCAGTGGGCATGTCGATGATCCGCAACCGTGCGGGGTAACTGACGCCGTCGAATTGGTAATCAGAGGCGTCCAACACGACGCGGCGCCCATCGGTGTGGAGGTAAGTGACACCCATTGTTTGTGCGCGGTCCACATCCAATCGGACATGAGGCCCCAAATGAATGTTGGTCCACTCATGGAGGTGATGGGCATGGAGGTGGTCAACGTACATGGCAAATTTGGTGGTCGAATCGAGGGTGACGCCCGTGTAACGTTCGACCATGTCACGCGCCGCCTCCATGTACGTGTTGATCAACGTGTCATCGTCGTCATGCTCAACCCTCAAATGGGCTTTGGCATCGGCCAATGAAATGAGGTTGGTGACTGATGGAAATGATGTTTGTTGGATCATGGCGGCGTGTTTGGATGTGAAAACAGGGATCACCCAATTGTGACCCCTGTTCCCTGTGGTTTCAATTAGGCGACTGCCGTTTGGTTTGCGGTCAATCCTGCGAGGACGCGAATTGATCCCGCGCGTCGGACATCGGCGTTCGCGTACATGTTCGCGATCATGCGAATGGTGCCCTGGTGGCCCAATGTGTACGGATCAACAGTGATGTCGATGCCCCCGAATTGTGCAATGAACAAATCGGATGGGTCGATGAAAAAGATTGGTCGCACATCCAGGTCGTTGGTTGTTGACGTGATGCCTGAGAAATAATCTTTGGCGTTCACGTGCTGAACATCAACCTGGGTTGAGGTGAACACATCGTAACCCAACACCTGACCGTTGAGGTGCAATTGCGGCCCACCTGCGGTTGGCACCACACCTTTCAGGTACGATGCCATCGTTGGGTCCATCAACAAACACAGGTTCCCGCCTGCGGGGTCCTGGCTCAGGAACCCACCCTCATGCGAAACGAGGTCAGCGTAATCGGTCGCCGATCCTGCTGTTGTGCTCGATGAACCGTCGGTGATGTTGGACGTTGCAAAGAATTTTGTGGTGATCACGTGGTTGTCCAATGCGTTGGCCAATGCTCTGGACATGTCACGGGCAATGACGGCGTCCAATGCGGGATCGGCTTGGTTCATCAACTGACGTGACAAATCCATGCGCATTCCGAAACGCTTTGGTTGCAACTTGGTGTCGCCAAAATCGCCGTCAATGTTGTTGACGGTGCCTGTTTCCTGGGCTGATGTGGCCTCGGCGTCAGGCAATGAAGGCAACACGACATCGCCAGTGGCGTTGATGACGGTTGCACCCATGCGCTCCAAAACAGGAACGGGACGCAATGCCTCAACCATTGGGAGGTGATCAATGCCACGGACGCCGTCACCCTGATTTTGGGTTTGTGCGCTTCCCGCGTTGACGGTGTACGTTTCATTCGCCCGCGCCTCGGAACGCATCAGGAATGATGGGATCGTGATGTTGCCACGGGCCGACTGACCGACGCGTTGCATTTCACTGCGACCCTCTTGGACCATTTCAAGTTCAAGGCCCTCCAAACCGCCTTTGTTGGCGATGTCGGTGATGGCTTTGACCATGCTGAAACGACCGCGAATTTCGTTCACCTCTTTGGCTTCGGATTGGCTGACTGCCTCCCCTGCGGCGACGGTGAACACGGCCTCATTGTTTTTGGCTCGTTGGATGGCCTCATCAAGGTCCACGATTTTGGCGTGGATGGAATCTTGGCGCTCGTTTTCCTCATCGGTGAAATCACGCGATTCGGATGACACGTCGTTGAGGATGGTTTCAAGTTCCTCAACCAATGCGCCACGTTCCTCCATCAATTTGTTGGAATTTTTCATGACTGTGGTGTTTTCAATTTTGCGAGGTTGAGGCGGCGGGTTGACCACTGCAAGCGGTCAGGCCCATTGTCCGTTTCCTCGACTTTGGTTTGACTTTGGTTTTCTGATTTGAAATCGGGGATCGTGGGCAACGACCGCGCAACCACCTGGGTGGCTTCGTAGGCGGGAAAAACCACCACACTCAGGTCGATCAATGATCCAACCCGTGTGATGTGACGATGGACGGTGCCATCATCGCGTTGTTCCCATTCGTCATCCTCGACCGTGAACGCGAACGACGCTTGGTCGATGTCGCCGCGTTTGATGCTTTCATGGAGGTCCTGGGCGTACTGCTGAGGGCCAACAGGGAATGAGAAAAACAAACCCCGTTCGTCCAACCTCATTTCCAATGTCCCTTCCCCATCGCGTGATCGCGCCAATGGAAAATTGGCGTCGTGGTTGAACAACATTCGGACGTCGTCATTCATGACGTTGTCGAACGCTGATCGATCAATGGTTTCGGTGAATGATCCGAGGTCGGCACTTTCGCCAAAGACAGACGCGTAACCTTCGATCCGTGGGATGTCGGTGGTTTCGGGTGTGTCCGTCCTGGCCTCAATTTGTGTGGTGATGAAACGTCGTTCCATGATTTCATTGGTTTTGCGGTAACCGCCACCCTCATTGTCAGTGGCGTCACCATGTGATTCACACGCCATGTACACGGTTTCGCCTTCCAGGTCGTGCGTGTGATAACCCACACACCCAATTTTTTCGGCGTGTGCTTCGGCTTCGGCGATTGTGCTGAAAACGGGTTCACCGTCAATGGTGCCAACGCGGGCGCGGGCATCATCGGAATCCTCATTGGATTTCAGTGGGTGGCCCTCAGGGAACAAATCGGTGTCGTGTTTCCCGCTTCTGAATTTTTCGTTTTTCAAGGCGTACAAAAAGGAGTTGACGCGCGCGAATGCCCATTGTTCAGGGCTTGACACGGACGGCCTGACGGATTCGGGGTTGGTTTTGTAAGCACCCACACCGCGTTTGAAAACTTGGGCCACCATGCGATTGGTCGCGCGGTGGATGCGGTCATCATCATCGATGTCCTCATTGTACTCGTCCACCTTGTTTTCCAAACCATTTTTCACGGCCTCAGTGAACCCGTCAACGCCCCCAACGGATGCGCGGTTTTCCTGTGCCTCAATGAGGTCACGGATGGCGGTTTTCATGGTCGATTCACCAATGTCCAGGATGACGCCCCATTTCATTGCGGCCACGACACCCGCGATGTTGGACATCGTCGGTGTGTCGCCTGGAAACTGCCGACCGTCACCCGCATGGCGGGCGGCCCACGATTCGCGTTCTTTGATCCACTCGATCACGGAATTGGCGTCATCGCCCTGACGGGCGCGACCCCACAACGTGAATGCCTCATTGCCTCTGATGTTGCCACCCGCATCCCAAATGGTCGGGTGATCCTCTTTGACGTTTTCGGCAAACGTGCGGTCGAATTGCGGGTGATTGGAATTGCGCAATGTGATGGCCTGGTCCTCGCCTTTGGTGGGAAAATCAGTCATTTGGCGAATCGGTTTCGGTCAGTTTGTCGCCGTACGCCGCCGCCGACGTCAATGGGATTTGGTTGACTTGCACCAAATGGATGTCACCCGCGTCACCAATGCCGTTGAGGTCCTCCAAATCGCGCACCTCATTGACACTCATGAATCCGTGTTGGAGTGCGGTGGCGTAAAATTCACGGCGCGCGTTGAGGTCACCACGCAACAACGATGTCATGTCAAATCGAATTTGATGATCACCGCGTTCGCGCTCAGGCAACACCTTGCGTTCCAATTCCATTTCAAATCGCCGTGCCCACGGGATCAATGTTTGTTGGGCAAACGCGATCAAAATTTGTTCGACGTTGTTGTACGTCGTCGATCCCTCACCCTGGATCAGGATGGGTGGGATGTTGAAAATGCGGGCGATTTCCTCGACCTGGAATTTGCGGGTCGCAATGAATTGCGCCTCATCGGGTGGGATCGTGGACCGTTGGAATTTCAATCCGTGTTCGAGGATCGCCGTTTCATGTGCGTTGTGGATGCCCTGGTGTTGTGCTGACCACGTGTTTTTGAGGCGGTTGTACTGATCGTCGGTCAATGATTTGTCCGTCATCAGGAACCCGCCGATGTTGCCACCCGTGCCAAAGAATCGCGCCCCGTACTCCATCGCGGCGGCGGTGATCCCCATGTTTTCCATGTGCAAACGGATGGGCGATTGGCCACGGAATGCCTCCAAAACAATGAGGTCGTCGGGGTAATAAACCACGCCCGATTCACTGTCGCGGAAAATGCGTTGGCCCTCGTAATCATCGGGGCGAATGGTGGTTGGGTTGAGGACGTGGAACCCTGACGCGCGATTGGTGATCGCGCCACGCTCGATTTGTGCGTACGCTCGACCGTACATGAGCGCATCAGACAACATGCGTTCGATGAACGTGAACGCGGTTTCATCCTCATTGGGTTCAGAGTTCAGCAACACGAACGCGGGGTGTTCCCTGGCGATCGTTTTTCCATTGGCTGACACCCTGTGGAGGTTCAAAGGCAATGACGCCAACGTGGTGGCGATCTTACTGATTGCGGCGTACACCGCCGACAATCCCAATGCCCCATCCTCGGTGACGCTGACACCCGCGTTTGAGCGTTTGAAAACACCCATGAATGGTGAGGTCACGTTGACGGTGGCGTGTCGTTTTTCACCGTCATCCTTTGTGGTGCGACGGAAACGATTGAGAAAATCAAACTCGATGGCAAAACGCATGTGGCCGCAAAATGCCGACGGGTTTTCGGGGCGGGGTTAACCCTGTCAAGTTTCGCGCCTTGCCTTGTTCCACTTACTCAAAACCACTTTGAATGTGTCGTGGCCATTGTACCGTGTACGCCCGAAAATGCTGATGTGGTCGGTTTCGACGTCCCAATACGAATCGGCACATGACGTGTGCGATTTCAGGCGATCAAAGTATTCGCCAACAAACCCCTCACGGGTTGAAATTTTGGGCGCCAATTCAAGCAAGCGAATGAGTGTGTCAATGTCGTTCACAGGGTTCGGATGGTGTAGTTGTCAGGGATGTCATCATTGGTTTGGGATTGGTCGGTCATGGCTTGGCCAATGGCCATGATCATGGCAACAACGCCGTCGATTTTGTCACCGCTTTTTTCCTTGTCGGGTTTGGCGTTTGCGCTTGGATCAAGTTTGATCGTGGTGTTTCCGATCATCCAACGCATCACAGGATCACCGTTGTGAATGATCCGCGATTCACTCATGAGGCGTTCGACCTCTTTGGTCGGCGCCGACATGCTCACAAACCCTTGACCGTACGGCGTCATCGTCATGCCATCGGCGGCCAGGTTGATCACGCATTGCGACGAATTGAAACGGTCAAAGGCGATTGACTGGATGTTGAAACGGACGGCCAACGGGTTGGGATCAAACGCCACGCGGCCATCGTCGATGTGATAACCCGTGACGAATCGCCTGATTTCATCGTAATCGGTCACGTTCCCATCGGTGACAAACACGTTGTCCATCGTTGCGAATCGTTCGTACATGTTCGACCCACTCGATTGGATGCGGCGTTCAATGGCCGCCTCAGGCAACCAAAACCACGATCGCGTGATGTAACCGCCTCCCTCACGTGGCCACACCAAATTCAATGCCGTCATGTCACTGACTGACGCCAGGTCAAGGCCACCCCAACACGGATCGGTTGGTGAGGGTTCCACACTGTTGTCCTCCCCTGCCATGAACGTTTGATCGGGAATCCACGTCGCCGATGACGACACCCATTGGTTCATGTGTTTGGTTTGAAAGTTGGTCAACATGGACCCGCCGTAATTCTGGGCCTGTTTTAACTCTTTGGCCAGGTAATCGGCACCAATGGAAACGTCCAACGATGGATTGGATTTGACCCACACGGATGGATCAGTGAAATCATCGTCATCGTCCAACGTGTACACCAACGCGAACATGGAATCATCGTTGATTTTGCCATCAAGGATGTCACACACGTTGCGTTTGAGTTGGAAACATGGACCATCGAGGTTGAACCCTGCGGTGGTGATCACTGCGATCAATGGATTGGTCCTGGCGCCTGTGGCCGATTTCAGGACGTTCAACATCGAGGCGTCACGGCTCGCGTGGAACTCATCGAGGATGGCGCCTGAAATGCTCAACCCGTCCAACGTGTTGTGATCCGATGACAGTGGAACACATTTCGAGTTGGTGGCCTTGACATGAAGGTTGTTCCTGAACACGCTGATCCGCTTGGACAATGCGGGTGATGCCTTGACCATGCGCGTGGCCTCAGTGTGTGCGATCTTCGATTGGTCACGTGTTTGGGCCGCGAACACAACTTCGGCGGCGGCCTCACCATCGAAATCAAGCAACGCCAAACCGATCCCCGCCATCAACTGCGTTTTCCCGTTTTTGCGTCCGACCTGGATGTACGTGGTCGAGAAACGACGCGATCCGTCGTTTCGTTTCCAACCAAAAATGGAGGCGACGGCAAATTGTTGCCAGGGCAAAAGGTTGAACGGTTGCCCCGCCCATCGGCCCTTTGTGTGCGTGAGGAATCGTTCAAAGAATGCGACAAACGCATTGGCCGCGTCAGGATCAAACCACAACCCACGGTCATGGCCATCCCTTAGGTCATCCAAGTGACGTTGACAGGCCAGGCGAATCCATTTGGATGCGGGAATGGTGCCATCGATCACGTCGTTGACGTACTGATCCCACACGGTCATCCCATCGCCGCACGTTTGAGGGTTTCGTACTCATCGGCGCCCTCGGTGCGTCCCTGGGCAAACGACATCAGTTTTTCACGATCGGACGGCGACAATCCAAGTTTGGATGACAGGGTGATGATGTTTTTGGTCGCGCGCTCAAAGGCCGTGAATGTGCCTGTGATGTTGGTGGCGCCACTGTCAAATTCTTGGACGACGTCATCAAGGTCATTGATCTGATCGGCGGCATCAATCATGATGTCCACGTTTTTGGCAAGGATGGACAACAACATGGCATCGACGTTGTGGAGTGCCTTGGCATCGTTGAGGTGGTCAATGGTCAAATCGTAGAAACGACGTCCACGATCACTGAGCACAATGACAGGATCAGGGAACATCGAACGATCAACCGTTGACAGTTTGGGCGTGAGGTCGCGGCCTGATTTCATCGTGCCTTGCACCGCTTTGAGTGCCTTTGATTTCGGTGGCCTTCCCATCAGTCAATGAAATGCCGATCGGCGTTTTGTTCCCACTCCAAAATTTCGTCCTCGATTTCATCGGCCAATCCCTGATCCATCATCATGTCCATCAGGTTGGTGATGTCCACGCCTGAGAAACTGAACGACACGATGTCGATGTACGGCGGTGACGGTGGTTCACCTGACCCGTCGTCAAAGTACGCGGCGCCTGGATCGCCTGGCGTGTAATCGTACTCGATCACAATGGATGGATCGGTGTGTGACCAATCCCAATCAAATTTTTTCATGATACTCCCCCTCGGTGTTTCGGTTTTGTGGTCAACTCACTCGGCGGCGGTTATGGTTTGGCCATCCAAAATGATTTTTTCAGGGCCTTGCCCCGTGCGCCTCGCGTCCTGACTTTGCGTTGTGGCATCGATGACACATGGATTGCAGGTTGTCGATGTTCCAAAACTCCCCGCCGTCACGGACACGAACGATGTGGTCAACGACGCGGGCGGCGGTCACCCGCCCGACGTCGGAACACAATGAGCAAAGCGGCCAACGTTCCAACACCTCAGCCCGTAACCGTCGCCACCTGGTTGTGTGGTACCGCGCATCGTGCGCGTGTGGTGATCGTGCCCCTTTGTGTTGGGCCGATGTTGTGGCGGGCTTAACCCACGGACGTTTGGGGTGCTTCCAATTGATCGTTGGCACACCACAAAAGTGGGTCACAATCGATTCGATTTGACGCCTGGGGAAACCGTGGGGATTCCTTATCGTCAAAGGCAATTGTTTTTGATAAGGCGGTCAATCCTCAATTGACCCGCCGACCTCACCCATCAGGGTCGAGGTTCCATTAAGGACGGACCATTAAGGTCCTCTCTTAATCATTGAGGAACTCTTAATCATTAAGGATGCGCGCCCGCGTGAACGTAACCACTCAGGCGACACGCCCGACGTTTGGGGAAACGTTGGGGATCGTTTTACTCAGGCACGTGGTGTGTGGCCTTGCCCGTGCAAATCATGGCGTCATTCATCGTGAGTTCCACAGTGAATTTGACTTTGCCATCCTTGACCATCATGGGGTGAACATCCAACATGATCGGCACTTGGACAAACCCCATCGCACCCATGTGATCCACTTTGGGATCAACCCAATTGACAGGCGTGGGATCAGCGAAATTGACAGGGTCAACCTTTGCCGCCTGTTGTTCGATCATGCGTTGTTGGACCGCTTTGAACTCGGCTTCACTGTCGCGCTTGTGTTGGATGCCCTCAGTTTGCGCCTTGTCTTTGAAAATGGCGCGTTCCATGCCTCGCAAATAATCCTCACACGCCGCCGCCTGGCGTTCGCTTGATGTCGCACGAAACAATGGGAACGGGTCGCGGTCAGACAACTGTTCGCCTTCATCCCAACCAGGAACAAACGATTGCCACATGGTCAAAACATGTTCGCGTCGCCTCACACCTTTGTCAAAGTTCTCAGGTTCCTCCCACTGCACTGACGCCGTCACCAATCCTTGATCAAAGGCGTCACGGAAAAACGATGTTTGGATGTTCCCAATGCGTTCAAGGTTGTCCGTCACCTGGGCAATGAATGTCCGTGAAATTTCATGAACCTCAGGATCGTGGTGGCGCTTCGGGCGGCCCTGGATTCGCCTTCCCTTCAAGATCGTTTCGTAACGATCAAAAAAGTACGAGGCCTGAGGGATTTTGCTTTGGGTGACGTTGTACCATGATTGTTTGGTTCGCCCCGTGTGTTCATGGATCACATCCCATTCCCAACCCAACACGGCCCTCATGTCGTGCAACAACTGTGTGGCCCACATGCGGCGTAACCAATACTCATTGAGGGCCTGTTGCGCTCGGCCTTTGTGACCTGATTTCAGGTCAGACATGCGCACCGTGAGCGCCTTGACATGCTCATTGCGGGCAATGCTTCGCGCCTTTCGCTTGGCGATCATGTACGCCGTTTCGCCTCCATTGTTCTGATCAGACATGAGGCAAATGTAAAGCACACTTGACATCTGACGCAAAGTTTTCCCCAAACGAGGCAAACGAAATACATTTATCTCACTCAATGTCAGTGACTTGCAACGTTCATCCACGGCCACTGTTAAGAAAGTTGGCCAAATGTTGATGGATTCGGGTTGGATGAAACCAAACATGACCACACCTTTGCATTTGCCATCCATCGCCAAAATGCGCTCAAAGACAAATCCAACGACAAATTTTTTTGCCACAACGTACATTGGTTACGGATCGCCTTTCCAACTTTGAATCATGACATACAATCAGAACATCCCACCCCTGTTGACGGCCACTGAGGTCGCCGATCAACTGCAAGTGACGACCGCAACGGTCAGGAATTGGATTCGTGCGGGGCAACTCCCCGCCATCAAACTCCCTGGGCGTCGTGGTGTGTACCGCATCCCTGCCACCGCGCTCAATGCGTTGGTCCAGGATTGTCAAACCCCTGTCGAGGTCAGAGGGGATCGTAACCGCGATGAACGCTGACCCACTTTTTTTCATCATGTAAAATCAAAAACATGACACATTCGAGCAAAGAACTGAGGTTCTTGATCAAAATGATGGGTCCAATGGCCCCATCCAATGTCAATCCCGACATGGACAACACCCCTCCAATGGGTGACCCCATGCCTGAGGATGACGACCCCCAAATGGCCTTGCCATTTGATCAACACAGGCGCCGTACTTACAAGGGACGGAAGGCCTACGTTTCAGACCAATTCCCGTTGGTCAGTGGTCACATCCCTGCACACACGTTGTGTGCCTCACTGATGCGCGATGAACGCGGCGCAATTGACGCCGTCAGCAATCGTGACATCGAAAACCTGTTGGTTGAGGCGGGGTATGGATCACACCCACGTTCAGGGATTTCAGGCGCCACATCACAGGCCGTTGACATGGGCGCATTGGTCAGGGTTCGACGCAAACAACGCAACCCCGACACCGACCGTGCATGGGGCATGGTGACCGTGCCTGGTGAGGCGCATCGCATCGAGCGTGAGGATCGGCACATTGCCAACAAACTCCGTGAGGTCATGCACTTGCCTGATGACAGGTTCGTCGTCATGTACGATTTCACCCGTGAATTTGGACCTGATGCGTACTTGGACGCGATGACTTTGGAGGTCGGTGACATGGGCGACAACCTCGATGCCATGTCTGACGACATCAAGGCCAATGTTCAATTGGCCTACATGTTGGGTGGCCTCGGCGCCACGTACGGTTGGGTTCGCCTCGATGAAATCGTGTTCACCCTCGACATCGACCCACAGGCGTTTGATCGTGTGGCACCCATCAGTCAAAAGGACCGCCCATGATTGTGCCTTTCGACCTCTACAATTTGGGCACCGCCTTTGACGACGCGGGGTTGATGCCACGCGATTGGGAATCAGTGCTCATGCGCAACGAAGGACATTTCACGGCTTTCGACTCGTGCATTTCGGCAACATCGTTGTCACGCGCGATTGGTGAAACCAATGTGATCGACATGCTCATTGGCTTTTGGTTCAACACGCTCAGTGAGGACCAACAAATTGACGTGGGCATGATGTTGCACGGCGACACCGATGTGCCTGACAACATCGCCGATTTGGTTGATGTGTCTGACCTCATCGACGTCCCTCACGACCACTTGTCGGGCGCCGTTGCCATGACAATCATGTTTGGCACGGGTCGCGTCAAAGACATCATGCAAACGGTCCACGCCGACCCTGAACGCCTGGCGCTTGACAAATGCCAGGTGATCGCTGAGGTGGTGGCGTCGATGTTCAAACCACTGCCCTTCTAATGGCGGGCGCCTTTGTGTATGGCCAACCTGATCCCAAATCAGTGGTCGGCCTGGAAAACCACGCATTCACGGCCTACTGTGGCCGCGTGTGCGACATCCTCGGATTGGAACTGTCTTTGGTGTTGTCCGACAAACGACACCACAGGGTGGTCAAGACACGGCAAATGCTGATGGCAATTGCCGCCGTGGAACTGCAATGGACCCTCATGAAGGTCGGCGACTTCTTTGGCCGTGATCACACCACTGTGGTCCATGCCAAAAAGGAAATCAGCAATCGAATCGAGTTGGGCGACGGTGGCGCATGGTTTGAGGCCTGCGCACGTGCCTGCTCACTCGCCTTCGAGGAAACGTACAAAACGAAAATCTCAAACCTATTCTGATGGCTTACAACCAAAAAATTTCCCTCAACATCAACGTGGACAACGTCCAAAAATCGGCTCTGTACAAGGGCGAAAAAGGCACCTACTTGCGCCTCACTGTCATCCCAACCCCTGACAATCAGTGGAACGATTACATGTGCACTCAGTACATGGGCAAAGGGACGGACGATGTGATTTTGGGCAACGGTCGTGACCTGGTGTTCAACGACAACAACAGTGGCAACAACACGTCAGGTCAGGCGCCCACAGGCCCTGCCGCGCCCTCAAACTCCAATGAGGACGGATTGCCTTTCTGATCACGTGCGATGATCCAATCAAGGGCGCTTGATGCGCCCACCTCGGATGCCTTGACAGGCCCCGTGGAATTTGCCATGGGGCCTTTTTTACCTCCAAACTGAAAGACATTGAGCACAAACAACATCCCAATTTTCAAACCCACTGACGCATCGATGGCAATCGATCGCGTCCGTCGTGAGGGCACCCGTGGCGGTGTGTCAACAGGGTTCGCCTCCCTTGATCAGTTCATCACGATTCGGCCAGGTTTTCCCCTGTTCATGGCGGGTTCGCCATACGCGGGGAAATCATTGTTCGCCAAACAACTGTTGGTGAACCTCTCACGCCTGCATGGATGGAAACATTGCGTGTACCTCGGCGAGGATGGCAATGTGGCCGATCTGACTGTGGACCTCGCTGAAATGTACGTGGGCAAAACCGCCCGCATGCTCAACGATGATGGCACGGACAACCCCGATGCCATGAGCGAATCCGAGTTCATCAGTGCGGTCAGTTGGGTCGATGCTCATTTTTTCATGTGTGATCCCGATGCCCTTAACATCCCATCGTTTGACCTGGCGACCTTTTACGATTGGGTCGCCCACTGCGAGCACCAACACGCGGTCAAGTTCAACACCACTGTCATCGACCCGTGGAACGACGTTGACATGGACATTGCAGGCAAGGGCGGGCGTGAGGACCTGTTTTTGGCCGATGCGCTCAAATTGGTGCGCGACACCTCGCGGAAAAATGACAGGGTTGACATCCTGATCACTCACATTGCCGCACCTCAGACCATGTACACGTCAGGATCAGGGCGGCGCTACGCCGCACCTGCTGAACCAAACCAATGGGCGGGTGGGCAAACCTGGCATCGCCGATCGTACACGATGATCATGGTGTACCGACCGCCTGCACCTGACACGATCAAAATGGGCCGATCCGAAATCACAACATCACGCGGTGAATCCTGGATCATGGTTCAAAAGGCCAAACCTCGCGGTGTCGGCAAACTCGGCACATGCCGCCTGTGGTTTGACCCAACGACGAATCAGTACGCCGAAACACCACCCGAATCATGATGCACCCACCCAAACGGCAACACCAAATCCACGGCATCATGTACGCATGGGAGGGCCTTGACCTCATTTTGTTGCGGTGCGAAATGGATGTGGACGCCACACGCCTGGAAACGGCATTGGATCAAGCGGGCGACAATGTTTCTGAGGAACGACGTAAGTACACGACGGACATGATCAACAACATTCGCCTTGCGGTGATCGCACTGATGGACATTGAAAGTGAACGGAACATCGCCATCAACAACGCGACATCCGAGAAAATGGCCCACGTCAGGACACTCAACGCCTTGAATGAGGCCAACGACAAAATCAAACAACTGACCATTGAGGGCGACAACCTACGTCGTGCCCTCCAACAACAAATGAAATGAAACAACTGAACGACACTGAACGGGCGCAATTGCGCGCCCTCTTTGAGGCCAACGGCCTGACCCGTGATGACATCTTTGTTCATCGCAATTTCACCATCGTGCGACGCTCAGGCATCGAGCGCATCGCGGCCAAACAAAACATCCATGTCACCTTTGAGGTGGTCCAATGCGATCGGGATTTTGTGGTCATGAAAGCCCACGGCCATCGTCAGGGCGATGAATCAGGGCGCCGCGTGGAAACGTTTGGGTCGGCAACGACTGAAAATTGCATGTCCAAACACCTGGTCGAAATGGCTGAGAAACGCGCGATGTCACGCGCGGTCCTCAAACTGACCAACCTGTATGAATGCGGTGTGTTTGGCGAGGACGAGGATGTGCACCGCGACTGATCATTGGTTTGATCAAATGATCAACGAACAACGGATGGCCACTGACGCCGTCCGTTTTCGTTTGGAACAACTGTTGTTCACTGCGGTGATCCACGACCGTCGTGAACTGTGGCACTTTGAAACGGCCATCATGAGCGATGACCTGACCGATGATCAGGCATCGGACCTCATGCGCGCCCTGCATGATCGGCAACGTCGCATCCCTGACATGTACGCCCCATCGCAATCGGATGTGGCCAAATGGATTCGATCGTTTTGCTTCACTTGAAAGCGGCCAACAGTTTGTCCGTGGCCCTTTTGCTGACATCGGTTTGGGTGACGTTCAGGTACGTCATCAACGCCGCCTCAGTGGTGTGGCCTGTCAAGGCCCTCAGTTCGCCCGCCGACAACACACCCATGTTGTACAAATTGGTCGCAAACGACCGACGGGCCGTGTGGAATGACACCATTTCACTCAGTTGCTTGGTCAACCCAACTTGTTTGTCAATGGATGTTGAGGGTGTCTGAATGGTGCGATCCAATCCCGCCACACGGATCAACTCTTTGAGCAAAACGTTGACCTTTTGTTCGTTCATGATCCTGGGCAACTGACCACCGTGTTTTTCAATCACATCCCTGGCGCCTGGCAACGTCGGAACCGTCACGGTTGCATTGGTTTTGGCTTGGACAAACGTGATGTGATCAGGGCATGACCCGCCGTTTTCTTTCCAGGCGTCAGCAATCAAATCAGGCATCCGCTTGATGTCGCTGATCCTGGCGCCCGTCCAACACGCCAAAACGAACATGTCACGCACCACCTCCATTGCGGTGGCCTCAGGCCCTTGCGGGCCTTTCCTTTTGCGTTTGCTGAGGTCACAGGTGGCCAGGGTCGCCAATTCCTCAGGCGTCAAATGCACTTTGACTGTTGGAATCGGCCTGACTTTCATGATGTCCGAATCCCAGGCAATGCGATTGGAGTGGACGCCGCGTTCAAATGCCACCCGCGTCCATGCCCTCAGGATTTTCAAATCACGCCCAATGGTGTTCAGGTTGACGGCGGGCCTTTGCAATTGACCATTCACGACCTGGTCGTTGCCCCTCCAACGAATGAAATGGGCCACCCACTGTTCATTGATGTCCTCCCACACGATGTCACGCCCGCCGTTTTCCCACCGTTTGAAATCAAACAACATGTCGTGGACGTTTCGGTACTGTTCCAAACGACCTGATGTGATGCGGGTGCCCTGCTTGGTCATGCGCTCACCGTTTTCACATTCCTCCATGAACTCGGTGATCCATTGGTTGACTGTCAATTTGGATTTGGGTGCCTTGCCCTCCACGCGACGTTTCAAACCCTCTTTGATCGCGGTGGCGCTCAGGACCTCACCACGATCAATTGCGTCCATGACAGTGCGTTCAAATGCGTTCACAAACTTGTCCAACTGCGCTTGGACCTTTGGATGACCGTTGATGCGCTCACGCTTGGCGTCCCAATCCTTAGGGTCAATGCTCACGCCCGTGGTCATTTTGATTCGGCGACCTTCAACGGTCGCACGAATTTGAATGCGCGTTGTTTTGGCTTCGGGGCGATGGAGGATCAAACTGTGTTTCATGCGGTTGACGTTTTGGTGTTCGCTTGATCCACGATCGGGGCCAAATGGGGGCCAAAATGGGGGCCACTTTTTCGTTTCGACAACGTTTCCAAACGACGTTTGTTTTCGTCTGTTTCGATGTTGCCCCCACTGTGAACCCCGCAAACACTGGGGTTTTCCGCAAGGTAAGGCACAAAAAAACCCGCCACCAAAGGGAAACGGGTTTTGTTGAAAAGTGATCCCACAGGGACTCGAACCCCGAACCGTCTGCTTAGAAGGCAGATGCTCTATCCTGTTGAGCTATGGGACCAAAACGCGATGCGTCCATCTACGTTCAGGTTGCAAAGATGTGACGGAACAGGCACGCTTGTCGCATTCTTGAACACAAAAAAAGGGCCATCCCAGTGGACGGCCCTTTTTGCTTTCCAGCCAAGCTGGAATCAATTGCCTTTGGTCAGACCAGAGGTCTTGTCACCACCTTTCTTCTTGGACTTCTTCTTTTTCTTGTCGTCAGTCGTGGCAGAAGCGCTGCCTGACTTGCTGCAACATCCGGAAGATGAAGACTTGCTGCAAGAAGCGCCCTTGGCGTCCGTGGAAGCAGATGCGCCCTTAGAGCAACATCCCGCAGACTTGGACTTTTCGCAGGTGGCTTTGTCACCTTTGGTGCACGAAGTCTTTTGGGCATCCTTGGAACAAGTTTGCTCAGTCTTGGCCTTTTTGTCGGCAGGAGCTTGAGTGGATTGTGCAGACGCGGCAAATGCGAACAACGCGAAGGCACCGAGGAAAAGAAGCTTTTTCATAGTGTTGTTGAGTTTCTGGATTCTTGAAAACGTCCTTGTGGACATCTGTACTGCCAAGATACAAACTCCTTTTGCATGAGTCGCTGTACAAGAAAGGATTTCACTATTTTTGCCCTCCCCTAAAGTCGCAAACGAGCATCTGTCCAAGGGGATTTTTGGAGAGGTGGCAGAGTGGTAATGCAGCAGCCTGCTAAGCTGTGACCGATTTTTTTGGTCCCCGAGTTCGAATCTCGGTCTCTCCGCACAAGCGAAAAGCCAGCGCGTTGGCGCTGGCTTTTTTGCGTCCAAGACCAGCGACCGAGCTCACTTGAGCTGGACGAAAAGGGCGCAAAAAAGACGAATCTGCGCCAGGCAGGTGAGGCTTTTCACTTGTCAGCATCACCTTCCAAAAACTTGGCAATTGAAGCGTCAACTTTGAATCAAGGGGGATTGAGACTCAAACCTCTGGATGGTCCATCATTGAATTGCGTGTTGTAAATTGAAGTATGCTCCGTCGTGAATTTCTCCAAGGCTCAGCCATCGTAGGTGCCTCGCTGGTGCTCCCACGCATCTTGCGCGCCTCGTCCGGCATGTGGTCGGAAGGAGGAGAACGCACCATTGCGCGGGTGCTGACGGCAAAAAGCACCATGGTCCAAAACACGCCCGTCATCCGATCCTTCGCCGGCAACCACACGGACTTGGTCTCGCCATGGGTGATGTTGGATGAGTTTGGCCCCATGAAGATTGAACCCGGCACTTTGGGCATGGACATCAAAGCCCACCCCCACGCCGGCATCACGCCCACCACATATCTGATTTCTGGCAGCGGACGTCACACAGACAGCCTCGCCAACGACATCGTGTATCGCAAGGGCGAGTTCATGCTCTTCAGCTCGGGACGGGGGGCGATCCACGAGGAAGTGTCGAGCGACGAAATCCGGCTCGACGGCGGAACCGTGCACGGCTTCCAGATTTGGCTCAACACCCCTTCTCAGGAAAAATTTTGCGATCCGTCAACCGTCATTCACCAACGCGAAGACACACCCATTGTGGCCCTGGGCGATGCGGAAATCAAGTTGATGATTGGATCACTCAACGGCTGCACCTCTCCCGTGTTCACCTTTTCTCCTGCGTTCTATTACCACATCACGTTGCCTGCGGGCGGCAGACTCGACCTGCCTGTAGACCCCACGCACAATGCCTTTGCCCACATCATCGAAGGACAAATTGAAGGCGAAGGACGCAACCTGCTCCGGGATGAGCAGCTTGCCCTCTACGACCGCGGAGGCGATGTCATGCGTTTCCACGCCTTAGAAAATTCAGAGTTCTTGGTGCTGGGCGGTCAACCGCTCAATGAGCCTTTGGTCAGCTACGGTCCGTTTGTGATGAATTCGCAAGACCAAATCAACGCCTGCATCCGCAACTACCGCGCAGGCAAAATGGGACATCTCTGAGACTCGGTCAGCCCCCGACCCGACCAAACTTCCCAGACTGGTATTCCATGAAGGCTTCTCGGATTTCCGCTTCTGTGTTCATCACGAATGGTCCATGGGCCACGACAGGTTCGTCGATCACGTCGCCATGACAGAGCAACACCAATGCCTCGTCGTCCCAAGCCGTGAGGTGAACCCCGGTCCCTGAATCGTGACTCAGCTCGACCATGGTTCTCGTGGTCGCAGGCACGCCATTGACCTCCACTTCGCCCCGGACCACGTACATCATGACGCCTCTTTCTGAGGAAATCGTCGTCTCAAACATTGCACCCGGACGCAGCTCAAGCCATGACATGAACAGACCCGTTTGCGAGGCCACCGGGCCACGTTGCCCATCGACTTCGCCCGACACGATGTGCCACGCCCATGATGCTTCAGGCCCTGAGACATGAAGCAACTCGTCGCTTTCAAATCCCCGAAACCAAGGCTCGCAACGTTTGAGCGCAGCCGGCAAATTCATCCACACCTGAATGATCTCCAGAGGCCCACCCGACTCGAGAAAACTCTCCGGTGAAACTTCAGCGTGTTCGATGCCTCGACCAGCCGTCATCCATTGCACGCCACCAGGACCAGTGACGAAGGTTGCGCCGGTCGAATCGCCGTGGGCCACTTCGCCGTCAAACACAAACGTGAGCGTCTCAAACCCTTTGTGCGGATGGGGCCCAAACGGCAGACCTCCGTTGTTGGGCGGGTACACCTGCGGCCCGTGATGGTTCAGAAACAAAAAAGGATCCAGCGCCGGCAAACTTCCGGTCGGCAACGCCCGGAACGTCACCAAATCCGCCATTGGCGTCTCAATGGCAGCGTGCAATTGTTTGATCTTCCGGACTCCTTGCTCCATGGAATGAAAGTAACACACCAAGTCCCGCCGCGTTCAACCTTTGCCTCGCAAAACGCGCACTCTTGCCCGAGCCCAACAAAATTGAGCGCTGGAGATGGTGGAAGGAAAAAGCGCACTATCTTTGCCGTCCTCAATCACGAGGCGGGGCGTGGCCCAGCCCGGTTAAGGCGCCTGGTTTGGGACCAGGAGATCGCAGGTTCGAATCCTGCCGCCCCGACTACAAAAGCCGCTCACATCTGTGGGCGGTTTTTTTGTCTCTATGCCTCCAGCACTGGGAGTGAAGACCTGTTTGCATGTGAGTCAAACTTAGGCTGTGCCGAGTTGGACCTTGCAACAAGAACGTCAAATTCAAATCAAATTGAAGGTGTTTTGGCAGAAAATGTGGCAGAGCACAAGCCCACTCACATTCAAGGCACTGTCATTCAACACCTAAGAAGGCATAAGGCGCCTGGTTTGGGACCAGGAGATCGCAGGTTCGAATCCTGCCGCCCCGGCTTTGATGCACAAGAACAGAAACCTCGTTCAAACTGAAACCTTCTTTCACTACCTCCCGTTAAGACAAGCGAACATGGTTTTTATGGTTGACAGCGAACCTCATCGCTGACATGAATTGGTTTTGGTTAGACAAGGAAGCCGCCCCTCGGGGTGGCTTTTTTGTGCGCCAAACTCTCGGCCAAACTCAAGCGAATCGCTCCTGAAAGCGGTCGGCCACGTAGTCGCCAATGGCGAGGGAGGCCGTGGCGGCTGGAGAGGGTGCGTTGAGGATGTGGATGGACCGGTCCGTGGCTTCGATGCGGAAGTCGTCACGCGTGTCACCGTCCTGGCTGAGCAACAGCGCACGAACCCCGGAGCGCCCCGGACGGATGTCGTCCATCGTCAGGGAAGGCACCAATCGCTGCAGCGTTTTGAGGAACAACCGCTTGGAAAACGCCCGGCGGTATTCGTTGATCCCAAACGCCATGTTGTTGAAGAACAACTTCCACGTCCCCCCATAACCGAGGGCTTCCATGGTGTCGCGCAAATCAAAATCGGTCTTCCCGTAGCCCTCGCGCTTGAAGGTGAACACCGCGTTGGGACCGCACTCAATTTCACCGTCGGTCATGCGCGTGAAATGCACCCCCAAGAAGGGGAAATCGGGGTTGGGCACAGGGTAGATCAAGTTGCGGACCTTGTGTTTGGCGTGGTCTTCGAGCTCATAATAGTCGCCCCTGAATCCCACCACGCGCTCCTTCAACGCGACGCCATCCCGACGGGCAAGGCGGTCAGCCTGCAAGCCCGCGCAAACCACGACCTTGTCAGCGTGGTAGGTTTTGGCCTCGCCGGCGACCTTGGTGCGGACGATTGAACCGTCGCCTTCAGGCCCCAAATCCACCACCTCCTCCCCCAACCGAATCTCGCTGTTGGGTTGGATGGCCAGCGCTGCAGCGGCCATCTTCTCGGTGGCATTTCGGAAGTCGACGATGCCCGTGCATCCCACCCACAGCGCGGCCACCCCTTCGCAGTGGGGTTCAATCTCGCGAAGCTGGTGGGCGTCGATGCGCTCGAGGTTTTCAATCTCGTTTTGCTTGCCGATGCCGTGGATTTTTTCGAGCATGGGCAGCTCGGACTCGTCTGCCGCCACGACCACCTTGCCGCACACGTCGTGGGGCACGTCGTGTTCCTTGCAAAACTGCACGAGTTCGCGGCGACCCTGCACGCAATTGGTGGCTTTCAAGGAGCCGGGCTTGTAGTACAGCCCCGAGTGAATGACTCCTGAGTTGTTGCCCGTTTGGTGGTCCGCAAGCCGCGGCATTTTGTCGATCAACACCATGCGGCGCTCCGGAAAACGCTTTTGAAGCTTGTAGAACGTGGCTGCACCGACAATGCCGCCGCCCACCACCACCACATCGAATTGTCCGTCTGAGGAACCGTTATTGTGCATCGAGGTCAAAGGTACGTGACCTTTCAACCTGCGGCCTATCTTGCCGGTCATGACTGTTCAAGACGCGCCTGTTCACAGCAAGAAAGTCCAAAACGCTTGGGCCCTCTACGATTGGGCGAACAGCGTCTACTCCCTGGTCATCACCACCACCATCTTCCCCATCTTCTACAATGCGATGACCACCGTCCGTGAAGAAGACGGCACGTTGGTGAGCGATGTGGTGTCGTTTTGGGGCATGGAGTTTCTAAACACCCAACTGTACAGTTACGTGCTGGCCACAAGCTTTGCGGTGATCATTTTCCTGAGTCCCTTGCTGAGTGGCATGGCGGATTACGCCGGCAAAAAGCTCACCTTCATGAAGGTGTTTTGCTACGCTGGAGCGGCAGGATGTGCGAGCATGTTCTTCTTCAACCCCGCCCATTTGGAGTGGAGCATGGCCTCGTTGTTTTTGGCCAACCTGGGTTTTTGGGGAAGCCTTGGGTTTTACAATGCCTACCTCCCAGAAATCGCGCCCCCAGAAGAGCACGACAAACTCGGTGCGCGCGGTTACGTCATGGGCTACATCGGGTCCGTCCTGTTGCTTTTGGTGTGTCTCGGACTGATCATGGGCATTGGCAACCACCTCACCAAGTGGGCCTTTGTGCTCGTGGGAGTGTGGTGGGTCAGCTGGGCACAACCCGCATTCCGAAGGTTGCCCTCCAACCCTTACAACGTCAAACCAGAAGGCAATCTGCTTGCCCAGGGCTTCAAAGAGCTCAGGGGCGTTGCACGTGACCTCAAAGGCAAGCTGCATTTGACGCGTTACCTCGGCTCCTTTTTTGTGATGAGCATGGCCATCCAAACCATCATGCTCATGGCCACAAGCTTTGGCATCAAAGAGGTGCAGCTGACCACCGCCGAGCTCATTGTGGCCACGTTGCTCGTTCAAGTGGTGGCCATTCCCGGGGCGTTTTTCGTGGCGTGGTTGAGCGGGAAAATCGGCAATGTGAAGGCCTTGGGCGCATGCATTCTGGCTTGGTGTGCTGTCTGTGCTTACGCGTATTGGTTTGCCTCCACCAAAGAGGGCTTCTACGTGGCTGCTGGCGTGATTGGATTCATGATGGGCGGGACGCAAAGCCTCAACCGGTCTACGTATTCCAAGCTGCTCCCAGAAACCGAAGACCACGCCTCGTACTTCAGCTTCTACGAAGTGCTCGAGAAAAGCGGACTGGTCATTGGCATGTTTGGGTGGGGCTACATCGAAGGCGTCACGGGATCCATGCGCAACAGTATCCTGGCGCTGGTGGGGCTCTTCTTGATTGCCTACGCCGTGCTCCGGGCCATGCCGCAATCCCACCGCGGCCACCTGGTGCAACTTGCATGAAAAAAGGCACCCCGATGGGATGCCTTTTTTACTTCAATCCATTTTGATCGTCACTGAACCTTGAACGTGACACGGCGGTTTTTGGCGTGGCCAATTTCCGTATCCAGTGTGCTGTCGGGATTGGTGTCCCCGCGGCTTATGGCCTCAAGTCGGCTTGGGTCGATGCCCGCGTCCACGAGGAAGGCCTTCACTTTGTTTGCACGCGATTGCCCCATGTCGGCATAGCGCGCGTTCAACTTGCCCTCTTCCGTTTCGTCGCTGTCAGAGTGGCCTGTGATCACCAAATTCATCTCAGGGTTTTCGTTGAGCAACGCTGCAATTTTTGTCAGGGTACGCTTGCCTGCAACGGTCGGCATTTTCTTGATGAACGCGTAGTAAGTCGCTGCCGCTTCGATGCGCTGCTTGGCAGTGGCGTCTTCTGGGAGCCTTGTTGAGCGGTTGTACACCATGGAAGACTCGCGCTTGCGGGTGTTGCCACAGCTGCAATCTTTGGGCGAATCCACGGCCACCACTTTGACGTTGTCGATGTAGTAGTAGGCCATGGCCAAACCGTCCTTGGGTTCTCCCTCCTTGTCAAGAAAGCAATCTTTGTAATCCTCCAGCGCATCGCCTCGCGGGCCCGTAGGACGCCCAGGAACGTCCACACGTTCAGCTTCGATGCTGGCATCGCCACCGAAGCAACCGATGACCAAAAATTCCTCTTCGCCCGTGCCCACAAACGTGCCGCATACCGTTTCCCATCCTTCCGAGAAACGCATGGTTTTGTTGCTTACCTGTTTGACGTCAGGCTCTGAGGTGATTGGGCTTGACCCCGACTTGGACATCTTGCGGTCGCTCAACAACGCCCCAATGTCAGGAACCGCATAGCGACTCATCTCAGCAAGGCTCAAATCAAACGAAACGCAGTAGACTTGGTCTTCTTCAAGCATCTCGGTGAGTTGCACTTGAAGGTAAGAGCGCTTCAATTTGGAACTCTTGCTGTAAGCCCGGAAGCCTGCATAGTACTTGCCATCCTTGGCTTGCTCAAAGCCGTAGTCGTTGCAAGGCACGCTGACCTTGCTGGCCTTTTCCCTGGTGACGAACAAATCTGGAGATACGTCGTTGACGCCAGCCCATTCTTCGACAAATTCATTGAGCAGCCCAAACTTCTTGATGTTCTTGACATCCAAATCTTCAGGGTTCAACAACTCGAAGCTGTGGTTGGGGACCAAGTTTTCTTGGGCGAACGCCATTGAGGCCGTCAAGGCGAACGCCATGGCCATGGCCAAGTTTCGCACCGGAGAGAGGTTCAAAATCATGCAGTGTGGGGTGTTTCTTGTTTCGTTGCAGGGGCGTATTCCTTCACCGCTTGCACAAACGCATGGCCATGGTCGGCAGGGATGTCAGGATACAAACCGTGGCCCAAGTTAGCGATGGTCCGTTGGACCCCCAATTCGTCAATCATTTGGTGGGTCTTCGCACGAATGATGCCAGGATTGGCATAGAGCACACTGGGATCCAAATTTCCTTGCAACACTTTGGGGCCATCAGGCGCTGCATCGGCCACCTGACGTGCCCAACGGCGGTCCGTCTGCCAATCCATTCCGAGGGTGGTGCATGGCAGGGTTGACAGGTCTTCAAAGAAGTGGCTGCCGCCTTTGGCGAACACTGTCACAGGCACCCGCCCCTTCAAGGACTCACAGAGCGATTGCATGTGGGGCAAAACCCGCTCCACGTACAACTCCCGACTCAACGAACCCGCCCAGCTGTCAAAGAGCTGAATGAGGTGCACCCCAGCGTCGATCTGAGCGTGCAAGTACGATTCTGTGGCTTTGGTGATGGCGGAGAGCAACGCGTCAGAAAGGGCTGGTTCTTCCCACAACATGCGACGCGCCAAGGTCCAATCTTTGCTGCCCTTCCCTTCCACCATGTAGCAAAACAGCGTCCAAGGAGCGCCTGCAAAACCAATCAAAGGCACTGAGCCGTTGAGCTGATCCAAGATGACACGGATGGCATCCAGCACGTATTTCAAATCCGTGTGAGGGTCCACCTCCTTGAGGCGCTTGAGGTCTGCACCTGAACGGATGGTCTCCGGAAACCGTGGCCCCACCTTCTCCACGAGGTTGTATGGCAGCCCCATGGCCTCCGGCACGACCAAGATGTCGCTGAAGAGGATGGCGGCGTCCACACCGTACGCTTCAATGGGCTGGAGCGTGACTTCCGCAGCGCGGTCCGGAGTCATCAATAGATCCTTGAAGCCGCCCACTTCAGCCCGCACTGCGCGGTATTCAGGGAGGGTTCGGCCCGCCTGTCGCATCATCCAAACCGGAGGACGCTCCACCTCATCGCCGCGAAGGGCGCGCAACAACAAATCGTTCATGACGCCAAAGGTCAGTGCAAAATCTTGAACACCGCCTCTCTCAGGAGCATGCCGTCCGTTGTGGTGGCATTGGAGCGCCCTTTGGCCTTTTTGTCCGCGTCACGCAGGTAGCCAAAAATCCGTTCCACCTTGGCCGGACTGAACGCGGACGCTGCACGGGCGTAGTCGCGCACGGCGTAGGGGCTGCACCGCATGGCTTTGGCCGCGGCGCCTTCTGAGCGGTCTTGCAAGGTTTGGTACACGAGCACACGGGCGAAGTAGGCGTGCAGGACAGGCACCACCATGGCAAGGGGTGCATTCTTGGGGTTGGCCTCGAAGTATTGCACAATGCGGTTGGCCCGCTCGATGTCTTTGTTGCCCAAAGCACGCTGAAGCTCAAACACATTGTAGTCCTTGCTGATGCCGATGTGTTGCTCCACGTGGTCGGTCGTGACGTTCGTGCCTTCCGGCAGCAGGATCTGAAGCTTGGAGAGCTCGTTTGCGACCTTTTGAAGGTTGTTTCCTAGGCTTTCCGCCAGCAATTGCGACACCCGTCCGTCAAGCTTCAAGCCTTTGCCCTCGGCATAGCCTGCAATCCATTGCGGAAGCTTGTGGTCCCGGACTTTGTCGCTCAGAAACAGCGTTCCCTGACGAGACATGGTTTTGACCGCCTTCAACCGGCTGTCCACCTTCTTGTGGGGATGGGCAAACACCAATACTGTGCTCGGCACAGGGTCTTCGGCGTAGGCTGCCAGTTTGGCCATGTCGTCCTTGCGCTTCCACATCCGCATGTCCTGGGCCTCCTTCACCAACACGAGCTGGCGGTCGGCCATCATTGGAAAACGACGGGCCGCAGCAAGCACTTCATCCACATCCGTGTCGCGGCCGTAGAGCACCGTTTCGTTGAAATCCTTGAAGCCTTCGTCGACCACTGTGTCCAAGAGCGCCTGCACGATTTCCGTGATGAAAAACGGTTCTTCACCATGCAAGACGTAGAGTGAAGAAAGCTTCCCTCCGGAAATGTTGCGCAAGATTTGACGATGCGGCATGACGACGAAGGTACTGACGCGCGACCTACATTCGAGGCATGGAAATGCTCATGCCCTCATTGAATTGGCCCGCCGCACCCTTGCGCACTCGGCAGCCCGAGAAGGGCAAGCCAGAAGTGCTTTGTTTGGCCAGGAGGAAGTGGGTCGTTTTGGAGCCAGAGGAGTGGGTTCGACAGCATGTCCTCCACCATTTGAATGAGCAACTGGGCTATCATTTGGGCTGCATATCGGTGGAGCACCAACTCAGCTTGAATGGCATGCCTCGTCGTGCCGACATTGTGGCGTTCACCCCCGATGGCGCGCCCCAGGTCTTGGTCGAATGCAAAGCCCCCAACGTCGCGCTCAACCAAGACGCGGTCAACCAAGCCGCCCGCTACAACCTGGTCCTGAACGTGCCCGTGCTGCTGGTGACCAACGGATTGAAGCATGCGGCGTTTGGACTTGAGGAAGACGGAGCGGCGAAGCCCTTGACCCAACTTCCCCCCTGCCCGGGGCGTTGAGGGCGGACCTTGCGTACTTTCGCGACGCAATGAAGATCACAGACATTCTCGCAGTGGCCGGCAAGCCCGGCTTGTATCAAGTTTTGGCCTCAGGCAGCGCAAGCATCGTTGTCGAAAGCATGGTGGATGGCAAGCGCTCCAGCGTTCCCGGAACCGCACGTGTCAGCAACCTCGCCGACATCACGATGTACACGCACGATGACGATGTGCCACTTTTGGACATCCTGAACCGCATGCACGAGTCCCAAAAGGGCGAGGCCGGACCTTCCCACAAGGACGCCGCCCAAACCATTCGCAACTTCGTGGATGGCATTGTGCCAGAACTGGATCACGACCGCGTGTACCAGAGCGACCTGAAGAAACTCGTGCAGTGGTACAACTTGCTCGTGGGCAAAGGCGCGTTCCCTTTGGAAGCACCCGAAAATCCTGAAGAAGCGGCGAAGGAGGAAGAAGTGAAGGAGAAGAAGACCGCGGCCACGAAGCCTTCCGCCAAGAAGCCTGCCGCCAAGAAGCCCGCGGCGAAAAAACCTGCCGCCAAGAAGGCTGCCAAAAAGAAAGAAGCCTGACCATGAATGTGACTGTCATCGGCGCGGGCACCATGGGCAACGGGATTGCCCACGTTTTCGCACAATCGGGCCACGACGTGGTCATGATGGACCGCTCAGCTGAAGCCCTCGAACGCGCCCTTGCCACCATTGGCAAGAACATGGATCGCATGGTGGCCAAAGAGAAAATCTCTGCCGCCGACAAGGATGCTGCCCTCACGCGCTTGACCACGTCCACAGATTTGGGTGCGGCCGTGAGCAACGCGAACTTGGTGGTCGAAGCGGCCACTGAAAACGTCGACCTCAAGCTCAAAATCTTCGCGGACCTCGACGCGTCTGCCCCAGAGGGATGCATTTTGGCCACCAACACCAGCTCGATCAGCATCACGCGCATCGCAGCGGCCACCGGACGGCCTGACAAGGTGATCGGCATGCACTTCATGAATCCCGTCCCGGTGATGAAGCTCGTCGAAGTCATTCGCGGCTATGCCACCAGCGACGCGACGTGCAGCGAGGTCATGGCATTGAGTTCCCAGCTCGGCAAGGTCCCGGTGGAAGTGAACGACTACCCAGGCTTTGTGGCCAACCGCATCCTGATGCCGATGATCAACGAGGCGATTCTCACCCTGCACGAGGGCGTCGCTGGCGTAGAAGAGATCGACACCGTGATGAAGCTCGGCATGGCGCATCCCATGGGTCCCCTCCAACTCGCGGACTTCATCGGTCTCGACGTCTGCCTCAGCATTTTGCGGGTGTTGCACGACGGTTTGGGCCAGGACAAATACGCCCCTTGTCCCCTTTTGGTCAACATGGTGACTGCAGGCAAACTCGGCGCCAAGTCCGGTGAAGGGTTCTACGTCCATACGCGGGGCTCCAAAGACCTCGTGGTCGCCCCGACCTTCGCCAAGTAAGCCCTCCTTACCTTGGGTGCCGTGAGTTCATCCAACATGTCCTGGCGTACACGGTTGCATACCGTCATTTTTGAAGCCGACACCCCTGCAGGCAAGCGGTTCGACGTGGCCTTGCTTTGGGCCATTGTGCTCAGTGTCTTGGTGGTCCTTGTGGAGAGTGTGGCCAGCGTACGAGCTGCATACGGCTGGGAGTTGCGCGTTGTGGAATTGGTATTCACGGGGCTCTTCACCGTGGAATACATCCTTCGGTTGCTTTCCGTCAAACGCCCTCTGAAATACGCCTTCAGCTTCTATGGATTGGTGGATTTGTTGAGCATCTTGCCCACGTTTGTGGAGATCCTGCTTCCCGGGGCCGCAAGCCTCAGAGTCGTGCGTATGCTGCGGTTGCTCCGGGTCTTCAGGGTCTTGAAGTTGGTCGGCTTTTTGCGTGAAGCCCAAATCCTCAAAGACGCCCTTTGGGCCAGCCGCCGAAAGATCATCGTGTTCCTGTCAGCCGTGCTCGTCTTGGTGACCTTGCTCGGCACAGTGGTGTACATCATCGAGGACGCCGAAGCCGGATTCACAAGCATTCCCATGAGCATTTACTGGGCCATTGTCACCGTGACGACCGTGGGCTACGGCGACATTGCACCGCAGACCGTGTTGGGCCAAATGCTGGCGTCCCTCATGATGATTTTGGGTTTCGCGATCATCGCCGTTCCCACTGGCATTGTCGGTGCAGAACTCGCCCGTACGGATCCGGTCGACACCAACACGCAAGCGTGTCCAGGATGCGGTGCCGAAGGGCACGACGACGATGCCGTACACTGCAAACACTGCGGCCACAAACTTTGAATGCCCTACCCAATTGGGTAGAGACTCTTGTGGTTCAGGGGCAGGTGTGTATTTTGGACCCCCAAACGTTCGCAACACCGCGGAAGACACCTGAATCATGACTCAACCCACTCGCCTGTTTGACTTTCCACGTTACCAATTGGCCACCAAGCCATTGGACGTGATGATGACCATGCCCAACTACGGCAACCGTGTGACGTATTCAACCGCCCAGTTCGTGGAAGAGATGGATGCGGTGTCTCGCGGCCTCATTGCGATGGGGCTTCAGGCGGAGGAAAAAGTGGCCCTGATCAGCCACAACAACCGTTGCGAGTGGAACATCATGGACCACGCCATCATGCAAGCGGGTGCCATTGACATTCCGATCTACCCCACCATGACGGAGGAGGATTACAAGTACATCCTCAACCACAGTGAATCCAAGTACTGCTTTGTCAGCAGCGAGGAGCTCTACAACAAGGTCATGGCGGTCAAGGCCGAATGCCCCACCCTGGAAGAGGTGTTCACGTTCGAAGATGTCAAGGGCGCACGCCATTGGACCGAAGTCGCCAAGGCCGGCTCTGACGAACAACGAGCGGAACTCCATGCCCGCCGCGACGCGGTGGATCCTGCCCAGCTCGCAACCATCATCTACACGTCTGGAACGACAGGCCTCCCCAAAGGCGTGATGCTCTCCCACAACAACGTGGCAAGCAACGTGCTCATCGCCAAGCCACGCGTCCCCGCCGTGGACTCCAACATGGACTACCGCGTGCTGAGCTTCTTGCCGGTGTGCCACATTTTTGAGCGGATGCTCCACTACCTGTACATGTACATGGGAGCCCAAATCCACTTTGGCGAAAGCCTCGAAACCATCAAGGAGGACCTCAACCACACGCAGCCCATCATGTTCACGGCGGTGCCTCGTTTGCTCGAGAAGTTCTACGATGGCATCGTGGCCAAAGGGCGCGCTGCAGGCGGCGTGAAGTCGGCCATTTTCAATTGGGCCGTCGGTGTGGCTTTGGAGTGGGACCCCAACAAGGGCGGTTTTTACCAAATCAAGCTCAACCTCGCCCGCAAGCTCGTGTTTGGCAAGGTCAAGGAAGCCCTCGGCCTCAGTGGCATTCAAGCTGTGGCCTCGGGCTCAGCGGCTCTTCAGCCTCGACTCGCCCGCTTCTTCAACGGCGCCGGCATCACGGTCCTTGAAGGGTACGGCCTCACGGAGACCTCTCCCGTGGTCAGCGTGAACACGACCAACGGCGAGAACATGCTGAAGATTGGCAGCGTGGGCAAGCTCGCAGATGGCGTGGACGTGAAAATCGCCGATGACGGCGAGATTTTGGTCCAAGGACCGAACGTCATGATGGGCTATTACAAGGACCCGGAGAAAACTGCTGAAGTGCTCAAAGACGGATGGTTCCACACTGGCGACATCGGTGTCATTGAAGACGGCTTCTTGCGCATCACGGATCGGAAAAAAGAAATCTTCAAAACGTCCGGAGGGAAGTACGTGGCCCCCACCCTGCTCGAAAACTCTCTGAAGGCGTCGCTCTTCATTGAACAGGTCATCGTGGTCGGTGAAAACCGGAAACACCCCGCAGCCTTGATCGTGCCTGACGCGGTCGTGGTGGAGGAATGGTGCAAGCGCCACGACCATGCCTTCCCAGGCATGGCAGGCATTGCAGGCGACGACCGTCTCCGCGCCCGAATTGAGCAAGAAGTCAACGACCTCATGGCGCCCTTTGCCAAGTGGGAGCAGGTGAAAAAGATCACGATCCTGCCAGCGCCGTTCACCATCGACGGTGGCGAATTGACGCCGACCTTGAAGCTGAAGCGCAAGCCCATCATGGCGAAATACGGCGACGCAGTTGAGGCGATGTACGCCTGAGCATGCTCGACACCCTGAATGAAATTGACACGGCGCTGTTTCTCGCGCTGAATGGGGCGGTGCCGGCGCTTGACGGCGCGATGTGGTGGGTCAGCAAGCCGTTGTTTTGGACGCCGTTGTACGTGGCCATGATTTGGGCATGTGCACAAAGGTTGGGCTGGCGCAAGCAGCTCGCCCTGCTTGCTTTGTGCACGGGCCTGTGTGTGACCGGAACGGATGTGATTTCAGCGAGGGTCTTGAAACCCTCGGTGGCGCGCCTGCGTCCCTCCCATGAACCCACCCTTGTCGATGCCGTGCATCTGGTGGAAGAGCGTCCCGGAGAACTGTACCGTGGCGGCCGTCACAGCTTTATCTCCTCGCATGCCGCCAACCACATGGGCATTGCCGTGTTGTTTGGGGGATTCCTTGGAGGCGCCTGGGGATGGGGATTGCTTACGTGGGCTGTGTTGATCGGCTTCAGTCGCATCCACCTCGGCGTGCACTATCCAGGCGACGTCCTTGGCGGATTCATCGTGGGCTGGGGAGTGGGGGCGCTGGCGTTGACACTTGCGCGGCGTTGGACGTCACAAACGTTGAACCCCAAACAAACAAGCCATGGCTGAAGGCATCACCGCCATGACATGGCTGGCCGTCTTTTTGGGCGGTGGCGTTGGGAGCGTGCTCCGGTTTGGGCTCGGTCAAGGGGTCCGCATGATTGGCGCGGAAGCGGCCACCTTTCCCTGGGCGGTGCTTGGCGCCAATGTGCTTGCCACGGCACTGTTGGCCTGGTGTGCGGTGGCTGGGGCTGAGCTTTGGGGCAAAGCCTCGCCCATTTGGTTCTTCATGACGGTCGGTGTGTGTGGAGGATTCAGCACGTTCTCCACGTTTGCGTGGGACACGTTGCGGCTTTGGGAGGAAGGTGGATGGATGCTTGCGTTGGCCAACGTGACCGTCTCCGTGGTTGGCTGTTTGGCTGTGGGCTGGTGGGTGGCCAACGTCTGTGCCGATTCCTGAAACAAGGGGCCTGTGCCTGCGACGCATGCGGCCTATCTTCGGGGCACCATGAAACGCTCCCTTCCATTCTTGCTTGTCGGCTTGCCCCTGTTGATGTCGGGCTGCACAGTGCAAACTGAAGTGCAATTTGGCGACGACCGTGCAAAGCCTCGCCTCGTTGTTGGCATCACCGTGGACCAAATGCGTGCCGACTACCTCACGCGGTTTGGCGCTTGGGACGAGGTCTCTTCTCCTGCCACCTTTGGGGAAGGTGGATTCCGCCGCATGGTGGAAGAAGGGTTTGCCTGTCGCGACCATCACTTTGGCTACGCTCCTACCTACACGGGCCCAGGACACGCCTCGATCTACACAGGAACGACGCCTGTGGTGCACGGCATTTTGGCCAACGATTGGTACGACCGCGCATCTGCTACCAGCGTGTACTGCGCCTCAGACACCTCCGTCAAAGGGGTGCATTCCGAAGGCGTTGACGCCGATGGACTGGTCCTTGGATCCTCAGGCCAAATGTCGCCCCACCGCATGCTTTCCACCACCCTCGGAGATGAACTCAAGATGGCCACCGGAGGCCAGTCGAAGGTGTACGGGGTGAGCATGAAGGACCGCGGGGCCATTTTGCCTGCAGGCCATGGCGCCGACGGTGCCTTTTGGTTTTACGGCAAAGAACTCGGGCACTTTGTGTCCAGCACCTATTACGGCGACAGCCTGCCTGACTGGCTGATCGAGCTCAATGCGTCAGGCCAAGCAGAAGCGCTGATGGAACAGGGCTGGGACCGCCTGCATGACGAATCTGTCTACGCGCAATGTCTCCCGGACAACAACCCGTACGAAGGGGCCTTCCGTGGCGAGCTCAAGCCCACCTTCCCTTATGACCTTCAGACCCTTCGGGAAAAGAACGGAGGCTACGATCTGCTCAAGGGCACCCCGGGTGGAAACACGCTGATTGTCGATTTCGCCTTGGCAGCCATTGACGGTGCTGCGTTGGGGCAAGACGATGTGACCGATTTGCTCGCGCTGAGTTTCAGTGCGACAGACTACGTTGGACACCGCGTCGGGCCGCACGCCCAAGAAACCATGGATATGTACTTGCGTCTGGACATGGAGCTAAAGCGGCTGTTTGACGCGTTGGATGACAAGGTGGGCAAGGGCCAATGGACCGCGTTCTTGTCGGCCGACCACGGTGGTGCCAACGTGCCCTCGCACGCTTCTTCCGAAGGCATGCCCACAGGTTATTGGCAACCGGGGAACCTGATGGATGAATTGGAAGTGGCGCTCCAGGACCGTTGGGGTTTCACGCCTCAAGGCGAGTCGTGGATCCTTCGTCACAGCAACGACCAAATCTTCCTGAATCACCCGCTCATCTACAAGCGGGGTCTGGATCGAGATGCCATGGCTCGGTTTGTGGCCCAACGGTGCACGACCGATCGCGGACTGAGCAAAGCCATCGCGGCATGCGACGCGCCGGCCATGGCGGCCAACGACCCGGTGGTGGCGCGTCTGGTGCGAGGGCATCGACCTGGGCATTCTGGCGACGTGTTGCTCGTCCCTCAGCCAGGATGGATTGACTACAGCCGAACCGGCACCACCCACGGATCGGCCTATCCGCAAGACACCCACGTGCCCGCCCTGTTTCTGGGCGCTGGCGTGCCCCAGGGCGAAACGTTCAGCCGCACGCACATTCGGGACATCGCCCCAACGGTGGCGCATCTCATGAACAGCCCGTACCCCAATGGCGCCACGGGCGAGCCCATCTCAGACCTCTTGAACGCCCGACGCCCATGAGCACCCCACAGGATGCCGTGAGGTACGTCCTCACCCGAGACGTCGACGCCCAGCGCATTCACTTCTCAGCGACATTTCCCGAGCGTAAGGACGCTTGGTCGTTGCAGCTTCCCACCTGGCGCCCCGGACGATACGAGTTGGGGAATTTCGCACAGTACGTGCTTTGGGTGGAGGGCGTTGACGAGGACGGCCAACGCATGCGGTTGGCAAAACAAGACCTCCACGCGTGGGCCGTTCCTGCAGGCGTTCAATACGTGGAGTGGCTGTTCCACGCCGACATTCTGAATGCCGGCTCGACGTGCATCGAAACGGATCTCTACTACGTCAATCCTGTGAATTGCTTCATGTTTGACCTCGAGCGGCAAGATCTGGGCGCAAACGTGGTCCTCTCCGACCTGGAGCTGAACTCCGATCGAGAAGAAGGCTGGGCCCTTGCCGTGGCCATGCCGTGGCATGTGGAAGAGGGCGTGCCTTGCATGCAAGCGCGCGACGTTCAGCACCTCATGGACAGTCCTTGGATGGCCTCTCCCAAACTGTGGCACGACAGCTTCAAGGAGCAGGGCTTGGACGTTCACATTTGGGTCCACGACACCTTGCCAAGCGACCTGGACCGTTTTGTGGCCGACCACGTGGCGTTCACGCGCTCCCAGTTGTCGTTTTTCGGAAGCTTCCCGGTTGACGAATACCACTTCCTGTATCTGTTCCCGGACCGAGAAGTCAGACACGGTGTGGAGCACGAAGACAGCACGGTCATCGCCATCGGACCTGCGGAGCGCGTCAAGTCTGAGGAAGGGTACATGGAAATCTTGGGCATCGCAAGCCATGAATTGTACCACGCCTGGAACGTCAAACGAATCCGTCCTGCCGAATGGATGCCCTACGACTTCACCGGGCCATGTCCTTCAGCATTGGGCTACGTCGCCGAAGGGGTCACCACGTACATGGGAGACCTCTTCCTCTTCGAATCCGGGATTGTGGATTTGAAAGGCTGGTGCGCTTTGATGACCAAACTTCTGGAGCGCCACGTCAACAACCCGGGAAGGCTCAACATGAGCGTGGCCGAGTCCAGTTTCGACACCTGGCTGGACGGGTATCGCCTTGGCGTGCCTGGAAGGAAGGGCAGCATCTACGTCGAAGGCGCAGTGCTCGCCTTCCTCTGCGACACCCGGATCATGGAGCGAACAAACGGCAAGGCATCGTTGAGCACCGCGATGCGGTTGCTTTGGGAGCGCTTCGGACAACCCCGAATTGGCCTCACTGCGGACACGTATTGGGACGTGCTCGCAGAGGTGGCCGGCGAGCGGCTGGACGATTTGAGGCGTGACCATGCCGACGGCACCAAAGACACATGGGACATGCTGGTCCATGCCATGTCCACACAAGGACTGACCTTGACTCAATCCAAGGACGAGAAGGGATTGACGCGGGTGACGATCAAGTGACCTCCCCCAATCGGCTTGTTGGTCAAGACCCGTCAGCGCCGCCCATGGCGTAACGAATGAGGTTGGCGCCCATGCGCAACGCAGATGCGCGAACCTCTTCCGGGTCGCGGTGAACTTGGTAGTCCTCCCATCCGTCGCCGAGGTCGCATTCGTGGTCGTAGAAACAGACCAAACGCCCCTTCACAAACAACCCAAATCCCCTCGCGGGCAAATCGTCGTGCTCGTGGATTTTGGGCAAGCCCTCGGGGAAGTCAAACTTCTGATGGTAGACCGGGTGATCGAAGGGCACTTCAATCCACTCCAAATCGGGAAACACCTTGGCCATCGCCGTTCGGACGAAGGCATCCATGCCATAGTTGTCACTGATGTGCAGGAAACCGCCTGATTCGAGGTAGCTGCGCAACTGGTCGGCCTCGCGCGCCGAAAAGACCACGTTCCCGTGACCCGTCATGTGAATCCACGGATGGTTGAACAAATCAGGCGATGCCACATCCACATAGGGGACTTCCTCCGACAAACGCATTCCCATTTCTTCGTTGCAATACCTGACCAAATTGGGCACGGCCGTAGGATTAGAATACCAGTCCCCCCCTCCTCTGTATTGCAACACTGCGAGTTGGACGTCGGCCACCGTTTGGCCCCAGCCACTCGAAGTGCAACACATCCCCGCTGCACACATTGCCGCAATCAAACTGAAAAACCGAGCGCGAACTGCAACTTTTCCCATGACACGAAGGTATGCTGTCCCCCCAAACCAGCAAGGCTTTTCGCGCAGAGGGCCTCGCTTTTTTGCTTATATTCGCGCACCTGAAATTGAACTAAGCTGAACCCTAGCGATCATGCAGAATAAGAACATTCTTGTCGTTTTCACAGTGCTGTTGGCCTTGGCGACGTTGTACACCCTTTCATTCAATTGGGTAGCGAGTGGTTACGAAACGACCGCGGATGAATACGGCGCTTTTGTGGCGGACTCCCTTGAGCGCGCAGATGCCCTCGAAGGCCAAACCTTCGAAGAAGCCGCGGCCCAAGCGGCGCGCGAATTCCTTCGCGACAGTGCCGCCGCAGAGATCTACCCCGTATTTGGCCACACGTACCGTCAGGTCAAGGAACAAGAACTCAACCTCGGCCTTGACCTCAAAGGCGGAATGAGCGTCACGCTCGAAGTGAGCCTTCCCGACCTCATCGTCGCCCTTTCCGATTACAGCGACAATGAAGATTTCCGCGGCGCCTTGGCCGAAGCCAAAGCCTTGCGCAAAGAGAACAGTGCGGACTTCGTGACCAACTTCGAGTCTGCTTGGACGGCCCGCGGCTCCGAAGTCGAGCTGTGGCGCATTTTCCACAACATGGAGAACAAAGACCTCTTCCCTGCCAAGAGCACGGACGCAGAGATTTTTGAAATCCTCCGTGCGGAAGCCCAAACCGCCATCGACAACACCGAGAGCATCATCCGGAAGCGGATTGACCAACTCGGAGTGGCCCAGCCCAACGTCCAAAAGCTCCAGAACGGGCGCATCCTTGTCGAGCTCCCTGGCATCGATGACCGTGAGCGCGCTCGGAAGCAGTTGAAGAGCACGGCCAACCTCGAATTTTGGGAAACGTACTTCAACGACGAAGTCATTGGGCGCCTCGGCGCTGTCAACGCAGCCATTGGCGAAGCGATGAACCCTGACCTCTACGGAGAGGATGCCCCTGCTGACTCCACGTTGACGCAAGATCAACTGCGCGCCAAGAACCCACTGTTCTCGGTGTTCCAAATGGAGTTGAGCCGTCGTTCACCCGTGGTGGGTTACACGCTCACAAGCGACACCAACCGTGTCAACGACCTGCTCCGTCGCCCAGAGGCCCGTCAGGCCATTGGCAGCGACTTGCGCTTGCTCTGGGAAGCCAAGCCTGCCACCAACGTTGCGCAATTGTTCGCCGTGAAGGATCCTTCAGGCAAGGGCAAAGCTGAACTCAGCGGCAAGAGCATTGTCGACGCCCGCGTCAGCTACGATGAGATCGGCGACGTCGTGGTGAGCATGACCATGAACAGCGAAGGATCGATTGCATGGGGCGCCATGACTGAGCGCTGTGCGAACGAAAACAATCGCGCCGTGGCCGTCGTCCTTGACAACTTGGTCTTCAGCGCACCCAACGTGCAATCGGCAATCACCAACGGCCGCTCTCAAATCAGCTTCGGTTCTGGCCAATCCGCCGAGCAGAAGCTCGCCGAGGCGGAAGACCTTGCCAGCCTCCTCAAGGCCGGTTCTCTTCCCGCCCCTGCCCGAATCGTTGACGAAGTCAGTGTGGGACCGCAGCTCGGTGAAGAAAACATCAAGGCTGGTCTGAGCTCGTTTGTCATCGCCCTCTTGGTGGTGTTGGCCTACATGATTTTCTACTACCGCGGTGCTGGCATCGTTTCCAACGTGGCCTTGGTGGCCAACCTGTTCTTCTTGATCGGTGCCCTTGCCTCTCTCGGTGCAGCGTTGACCCTTCCCGGCATCGCAGGCATCGTCTTGACCATTGGCATGGCGGTGGACGCCAACGTGCTGATTTACGAGCGCATCCGTGAGGAAATGCGCGGCGGCAAGGGATTGATGGTCGCCCTGAAAGAAGGTTACGCCAAAGCCTACAGCGCCATCATTGACGCCAACATCACAACGTTGTTGACGGCGTTTGTGCTCTACTCATTCGGAAGCGGCGCCATCCGAGGCTTCGCCACGACGCTGATCATCGGCATCTTCACATCGCTCTTCAGTGCGATTGTGTTGACGCGTTTGATCTTCTTCACTCGCCTTGAGAACAAGAAAAACATCACTTTCTACACCGAAGCCACCAAAAACTGGTTCACCAACACGGCAGTCAACTTCATTGGCAACCGTCGTCGGTTCTACCTGTTGAGTGCAATTGTGGTCATCGGAGGCATCGCGTCATTGACAACCAAGGGTCTCAACTACGGTGTGGAATTCTCAGGAGGCACGACGTTTGACGTCAGCTTTGACGAGGCCGTTGATGCAGAGGCCGTCCGCGGCGCATTGGCTGGTGCCTTCACAGAGGACGGTGTTCCAGGCAACCCCCTGGTCCAAACCAAGGACTCGCCTGAAAAGCTCCGCATCATGACCAACTTCATGATCGAGAGCGAAGCTGAAGACGTGGACGAGCAAATCAACGCCGCTTTGGCAGAAGGTCTCGGAACCCTGGGCACAGGCTACAGCGTGGACATGTACAACAAGGTCGACAGCACCATCTCAGACGACTTCCGCAGTGGAGCTCAGAACGCGACCATCTTCTCGCTTCTGATCATCTTCCTGTACATCTTCTTCCGATTCCGGAAGTGGCAATACGGCCTCGGTGCCCTCATTGCCATGGTGCACGACGTGATTGTGGTGCTGGCGGTGTTCTCCATCTTCTGGGGCGTGCTACCATTCACCATGGAGATCGACCAGGCCTTCATTGCAGCGATTTTGACAGTCATCGGTTACTCGATCAACGACACGGTGGTTGTGTTCGACCGGATTCGTGAATACGTCGGATTGTACGGCAACAAGAAGGGCGAAGAAGAGCTGATGAACAGCGCGCTCAACAGCACGTTGAGCCGGACCATCAACACATCGCTCTCGACGTTTGTCGTATTGTTGACCATTTTCCTCTTCGGTGGAGACAACATCAAGGGCTTCGTGTTTGCCTTGATGGTGGGTGTGGTCGTCGGTACATACAGCTCGATTTTCATCGCCACGCCAAGCGTCCTCGACTTCAGCAAGCGACTGGCGAAGTGATTTGATCTCTTGAAAGCTTCAGGCAACCTAAACGCCTGAAAGTCAGCAATTAAAAACCACTCCTTCGGGGGTGGTTTTTTGTTTCCACGACTTCAATTCAAAAGACTTATACACCCTTTCGTCGAACCGAAAAACGCCCCCGTATACAAAAACGAAACATTCAGCGCTTTTTTTTCGTATTTTGTCGAGTTCAAAGACGAAACCCACGCACATGGACTGTTTGTTCTCCCGCGATTCCTTCGACCACTTCTCCAACAAGGTCGGAAATCACATTTCTCCGCTCAAGGGCTTGTTCTTGGTCATGATGACCTTGGTCCTGACCCTGAGCAATGGCACCGAGACTTGGGCCTATCCCGGTTGCACCATCCAAGGCGCTTGCAACTACGATCCAGATGCGACCAGCAACGACGGCAGTTGTGACTTTGTGTCCTGCTTGGCGTTTGGCTGCACCAACGCCACGGCGTGCAACTACGATCCAGACGCCGACTACAACGACAATTCCTGTGAATACGTCTCTTGCGCAGGTTGCATGAACGAAGCGGCATGCGACTACGACCCTGACGCCACTTTGGCGGCCACGTGCACCGACTTTTCGTCTTGTTACGGATGTACTGATGGCAGCGCACCAAACTACGATCCGACAGCGACGCTCGACGATGGTTCATGTGAGGTCCCTGGTTGTACGATTGTTGGAGCGTGCAACTTCGATCCCAATGCGAATGTGGACGACAACTCATGTGATTTCTTCTCTTGTCTTCCCAGCGGTTGTTTGAACCAAAATGCCTGCAACTACGACCCCTCTGCCGTCATCAACGATGGCTCTTGTGTTTTTGCCGATGCCGGTTATGACTGCGATGGGAACTGTTTGGCTGACACTGACGGTGACGGAGTGTGCGATGCCAATGAGATCGAAGGATGCACCGATTCCTCAGCCTTGAACTTTGATGAAGACGCCACAGACGACGATGGTTCTTGCATCTCCTCTACCCCAGGTTGCTGGGACCCCACAGCATGCAACTACAATCCGCTTGCCAACCAGAGTGACGACAGCTGCGAGTTCACCTCTTGCGCAGGATGCTTGAGCCCTTCGGCTTGCAACTACGACGCCACGGCCGTCTACCCGGCCACTTGTGAATTTCCTGATGCCGGGTACGACTGCGACGGCAATTGCTTGATTGACAACGACGGTGACGGCGTGTGCGATCAATTTGAGATCGCCGGTTGCACCGATGAAACGGCATGCAACTACGACAGCGAAGCCACCGAATTGGATGGTTCTTGTGACTTCAGCACTTGTGCAGGTTGCACCAACGAATTTGGCTGCAACTACGACCCCAATGCCACCATTGACGACGGAAGCTGCGACTTCTTCTCATGCATCACTTTTGGCTGCACCAACTCGACAGCGTGCAACTACGACGCTGAAGCGACTTACGAAGACGGAAGTTGTGAATTTGTGTCATGCGCTGGCTGCACAAACCCTGCCGCTTGCGATTACGACCCCGATGCCACGATCTCTGCGCAATGTCAGGACTTCACATCATGCCTCGGCTGCACAGACCCAGAAGCCGACAACTACGACCCTGCTGCAACCCAGGACAGCGGCAACTGCTTGTTCTTGGGCTGCACCGTGGCCGTGGCCTGCAACTACGATGCAAACGCCAACTCCGACGACGGAAGCTGTGAGTACGAGAGCTGCGCCGGTTGTTTGAACCCCATTGCCTGCAACTACGACCCCGATGCCATTTTGTCCGGGACCTGTGAATTTGCAGACAACGGATACGACTGCGACGGCAACTGCCTGGAAGACACGGATGGAGATGGCATTTGTGATCCGTTTGAGGTTTTGGGGTGCACCAACCCTGACGCCGTCAACTTTGACAGCGATGCCACAGACGACGATGGCTCTTGCTTCATTTTGACCGAGGGTTGCATCGATCCCTCAGCATGCAACTACGACGAGACGGCCAACACAGACGACGGTTCATGTGAATTCACCTCGTGTGCCGGTTGTTTGAATGAAAGTGCGTGCAACTATGACCCCACGGCCATCTACCCTGCCGAATGTGAGTTCCCAGAATACGCATACTACTGCGACGGCACTTGCATTGCAGACAACGATGGAGACGGCATTTGCAACCCCTTTGAGGTGCCTGGTTGCACCGCTGAAGACGCGTGTAACTTCGACCCTGAGGCCACCGACGACGACGGATCATGCGACTTCATCACATGCAACGTCCCCGGCTGCACCAACCCATTTGCCTGCAACTACGATCCTGAAGCGGTCATCAACGATGGGTCTTGCGACTTCTTGAGTTGCCTTGCATTTGGTTGCACCAACCCCTCTGCATGCAACTACGATCCGGACGCCAACTTCAACGACGGCTCCTGCGAATACACCACATGCGCGGGTTGTACAAATCCGCTGGCCTGTGATTTTGACCCTGATGCAACCATCGCTGCAGGCTGCAACGACTACAGCTCTTGCTACGGCTGTACGGACGAATTGGCTGCCAACTTTGACGAGAACGCAACGTTTGACGATGGTTCTTGCCAATTCCCCGGTTGCACCGTGGAAGGCGCGTGCAACTACGACGAGTCGGCCAACTTCAACGATGGGTCTTGTGACTTCTTCTCGTGCTTGGTCGAAGGTTGTTTGAACGAATCCGCCTGCAACTACGACCCGGATGCTGATTTGCCGGGGGAATGCGAATACCCCGAAGCCGGCTACGATTGTGATGGCAATTGTCTCGAAGACGCCGATGGAGATGGAATTTGCGACCAGTTTGAAATCGCGGGATGCACCGACGAGACTGCCTTGAACTTCGATTCTGAAGCAACCGAGGACAATGGATCGTGCATTTTGCCCGTGGAAGGTTGCACCGACAGTGCGGCTTGCAACTACGACATCACTGCGAACACAGACGATGGGTCTTGTGAGTTCGACTCATGTGTGGGTTGCTTGGCTCCGACAGCCTGCAACTACAACGCTGACGCCATCTACCCTGGAGAATGTGAGTATCCTGACATGGGTTACGATTGCGACGGAAACTGCCTGAGTGATTTCGACGGCGACGGCGTGTGTGACCCCTTCGAAGTGTTGGGATGCGATGACCCCGCCGCCTTGAACTACGATCCAGATGCGACCAGCAACGACGGCAGTTGTGACTTTGTGTCCTGCTTGGCGTTTGGCTGCACCAACGCCACGGCGTGCAACTACAATCCAGACGCCAACGTCGATGACGAAGGCTGCGATTTTGAAAGCTGCATTGGCTGTTTGAGCCCAGAGGCCTGCAACTACGATCCTGACGCCACCGTCGCCGGAGAGTGTGTTTTCCCTGAATTGGGCTACGACTGTGACGGCGTTTGCTTGGAAGATGCAGACGGCGATGGGGTGTGTGACCCCTTTGAGATTGCGGGATGTACCGATTCTGAGGCTTGCAACTACGACGAAGACGCCACAGATGACAATGGCTCTTGTTTCACTGCCCTCGATGGTTACGACTGCGATGGAAATTGCTTGAGTGACCAAGACAACGATGGGATTTGTGATCCTTTTGAATTGCCTCCCCTCTTGTTTGTCCCTGCGGACACCTTGGCCGAATGTGGGTCTGACCTCCCTGTCGCGACCGCCACCGGTGGATGCTCAGAACCGATTGTCACTTTTGAAGACGAGGTGTTGCCAGGGAACTGCGAAGGAAACTTCACCACGCTGCGCACTTGGACGGCCACTGACAACTGTGGCAACAGCTCTTCTCGTGTCCAAACCATCTTGTTCCAAGACACCACCGCGCCCGAGTTGACCATCCCTGCGGATTACACCGCCGAATGTTCTGAAAACCTTGTCCTTGACGATGCCTCGGCCATCGACGCGTGCAGCTCTTTTGAGATTTCGGAAACTTCAGTGACCACGCCAGGCGACGCCGCTGGCAACTACGTGATCGTTCGCACGTTCATCGCCACCGACGATTGCGGCAACAGCTCTTCGGCTTCGCAGACCATCACTGTGGAAGACACCACAGCGCCGGAGTTCACCTTCGTCCCTGCAGACTACACCGTAGAGTGCTCAGACGAGATGCCGATGGATGACGCCACAGCGTCAGACAACTGCGGAGAG
>JAOIQU010000010.1 GCA_028141885.1 Flavobacteriales bacterium
TTGCATGTCTGAAGACGCGTACAAGAAAGCATTTGAGCGAGAGCGCTTGGCCAGGAAAGAGGCCGAACGCATCACGGAGGCGAAGAGTCGAGAGCTCTTTGCGCTGAACTCTGCGTTGAAAGAGCTCAATGCCGACTTGGAAGCCAGGATCCTCGAGCGCACTGCTGAGCTTGAACAGGCCATGCAACGGGCGGAAGCCAACACCAAGGCCAAGTCTGAATTCCTGTCTGTCATGAGTCACGAGATGCGTTCTCCATTGAACGTGATCGTGGGATTCACGGAATTGTTGGAGCAACGGGAATTGGACGATCCAGAAGGAGGGTACATCCGGAACATGAAGTTCAGTGCGCTCCAGCTGTTGAATTTGATCAACGACATCCTCGATTTGAGTGCCATTGAAGCCGGCAAAATTGCGTTTGAACGCACGCCATTTGACGTGGGATACACCATCAACAGGGTGTTCAATGCCCTGGAGCAGCGTGCCATTGACAAAGGGTTGACGTGGTCCAAATCGTTCCCCAACGACCTGCCCAGTCCTTTGATTGGCGATGCCGCCAAGTTGAATCAGGTGTTGATCAACTTGCTGGACAACGCCATCAAATTCACACGTGAGGGTGGCGTTGACCTGGATTTGAGCTACCTGAAAGACAAAAGTTCGGAACGGGAAGTGTGGATCGCCCTCGAAGTGCACGACACAGGCAAGGGCATTTCAGAAGACAACCTAGAGCGCATCTTCAACAAATTCGAACAAGAAAACACCTCCACCAGGCGATTGCATGGCGGTTCAGGTTTGGGTTTGGCCATCTCCAAACAATTGATCGAATTGCAAGGCGGCAGCATTTCTTGCCACAGCCAATTGGACAAGGGCACCACCTTCCGTGTGGAATTGCCATTCATCCATGAGCCCCGTGCAGAGGAGGAGTTGGTCAACACAGATCAAGTCAAGACCAACCTCGCGGGATTGAAATTGTTGGTGAGCGAGGACCTCGAAGTCAACCGGATGTTGCTCCGTCAAATGCTGCGCAACACTGGGATTGTGTTGTTCGAAGCAGAAAACGGCAAAGAAGCGTTGGAAGTCCTCAAGACGCACGACGTGGACATGGTCTTGATGGACCTTCACATGCCGGAAATGGACGGGCTGGAAGCGACCAAAGCGATTCGAAGTGGGCACGTGAAGGGCGTGGATCCCCATTTGCCCATCGTCTGTTTGACGGCTGATGTGTTCAATGAGACCAAGGAGGAGATCTTTTCTGTGGGCATGAACGACTTCGTCACCAAGCCCATGGAGCTTCGGCGGTTGTTCCAAGTGTTGGACCACTGGAAGAAGCACATCGAGGCCCGCGGTGCAGATGTGGTTTGAGGCTTGACGTGACGGTCAGGGAAGGCATGTGTTGCCCATGTTCCCGAGGAACTCGAGCAAGTCTGCCACTTCCACGATGCCGTCGTGAGCTGGAAAAGTCTCAGCGGACCACGCTTGTGCGTAACACTTCACCGCTGGCCAAGTGCACTGCCACCAACCGCCAACCGCAACCAGGTGGCAACGGCAGCGTCCATTGCTGCGCACCTTCGCAGGGCTGTGACCACAGCAGGCGTCCGCCCGCATCCCACATCGTCACCTTTTCTACGCCTGAAGTCAACTTCAAGGTTCTCGCGTCCAGCCAGACCAGGCGTTCAGCTTGCCCCTCGCTCACCGAAGCGATGGAGAATTCACCTTCGGTTGAAGCGTCACACCCAAACGTGTTGGTGGCCACCACCACAAAAGGCTGGCCATCGTACCCCGTCAGGACGCTTCCTTCTGCCAGCAGCTCCATGCTTTCCGTGAACCACGTGAACGTCACGCCCACCTGCGGTGACACTTCAAGTTGTGGCGTCCCGTCTAGGGCTGTGGTGAGCACGACCTCGGGAGCGGTGGGGGTTGGGTACACGGTGATGGCCTGCTGCGACGTCGCAAAACAAGCATCGTCCGGCTGTCCCAGGGTGTACGTGATGTTCACGGTGCCCGGTGACACAAACGCCGGTTCAAAGGCCCCGTCAAACACACCCTCACCCGTCCAAGTTCCTCCCTCGTTGACCGCTTCCAGTTCGACTGCAGCGTCATCGGCGCAAAAGGGGCCTTCCGTCAAGATGGTGGCGTCGTAGGAGGCAAGGACTTCAATGGTCCAGCTCACGATCACTCCATCGACGATGTAGTCGAGCGTGTGGGTGCCCAATCCGGCAACGGCAGGATTGAAGATGCCATCGACCACCCCAGGTCCGTTGACGACCCCTCCGGCGGGGGACGTTTCGAGCGCAAAGGTTGAAGCGTCGAGGCATGTCGAGGAGGGACCTGAGATGGAGGGTGCCGTGGCCGGCTCTTCAAAATTGTACACGGTCGTGGGGTCGTCGAACCCTGGCATGGGTGCCCCGTTGGTGTTGACCCAACCTTCGAAAATGACCAAGGCATCCATGGCAGGATAGTTCAAGACACCCCCGTATGTGCTGCGCCACAAGTGCAGGGTGAAGAACTCACCGGCCCCCATGCCTTCGTCCACTCCTTCGGTGGTGGCATCGTCGCCGTAGATGGGGAGGTTGATGTAGGCCAGTCCTTCATTCATCACAACCTGAGCGGCACCGGCACAATTGCCGGCCGCATCGAACGCCGCGATCCAATCGTTTTCGTTGGCAGGCACCCCATCCACGGTGGCCTGTCCGTAGAACGTGCCGCTTTGGTTGGTGGGCGTGAAGGCAAACGACGCTGGCTGTGCCCAAGAAGTGTTGACATGTCCCATCACAAGTCCAAAGCACACCAAAAAGGCCGCCCCAACAGGCGACCTTTTCGTCAATGTGAGCTGGCACTTCATGAATGCAAGATACCTCAGGGCGGCAAGCCTCACTGCGTGATCACCAGTCGCTGCTTTCCGGTCACTTCGCCGGCCACACGCATTTGGACTGTGTAGGCCCCAGCCTCGACCTCGGGCAAGTCCAACGTCTCCTCATGTGCGCCTGCGCATTTGTCTGCTTGGAGCAAAACGGCCACCTGGCGGCCCGCGAGGTCCATCAGCGTGACTTCGACTTGTGCATCCTTGTCCATTTGGAAGCGGAGCGTGGCGGCATCGGACGCAGGGTTGGGGAAGACACTCGTGGACGCTTCAATCTCCTCGAAGGTCAATGACAGCGTTTTGTGCGACATGTCTCCACCGAACACCAACGTCTCGTTCGCCATTGCACCTCGGAAGGCAAAGTGCAACGTCTCGCCAACCGAAAGGCCTTCGATGACGCTGGTGGCAGGGTCGTCGCCAAACAGCGCGGTGGTCATCAAGTGACCGCCTTCCAAGATGGGTAAACGTGCAACCGTCATGCCCCAGTCGTTCACCACATCCACAATTTCACCGGCGTGGGCGCCGAGTTTACTGACGCCGTTCACCACGTCGTAGAGTGGGGAGGGCTGTTCGGCGAGCAAGGCATCTTCAGCCAGCGGCGCGAAGACGCCCGCTTCGGTGACGGCCGCGCTCTTCACCCAGTACCCAAACCCGTTGCGCATCGCACCCAGCGAATTCAAGAAGGGCAGCCCGAGGGGGTCGTACACTTGGACGCCGAGGTCGAAGCCTGTGACGTACAGCAAATCGCCCGAGGCCACGAGGTCGGCGAAGACCACGCCAGGGGCTTCCGGCGCTTCAGGCGCGTAGCCGATGAGGTTCCAGCCCTCGACAAGGCCTGGCATGTACCCTTCGTCCAAGCGCGATCCGCTGACTTCGAGCACGTCCGCTTCCACAACCTTCACCCAGTAGCCCATGCCGGGCGTGAGCGAGGTCAGCGTGTTGAGGAACGGGAATCCGTTGGGGTCGTAAAACTCGATGCCGTTGTTGAACCCAGTGACGTATTCGAGGTTGCCGGGCATGAGGCCGGAGAAGACCTCGCTCAACTCGGGGATCTCCGATCGGTCGGTGGAAATGAGGTTCCAACCGGGATTGAGTGGGATTTGGTCTTTCTCTTGAGGCGCCTCCAAGGCCAAAGCGGCCGACTCAGACGCGTTGCCATGCACGTCAAAGTGCACCGCTTCGTAGGTCACAATCAACCCGGGTTCGATGGACGGGTCGGTGACGAGCGTGTCGCCGTCGGTGATCGTGCCGCTGAATCCGTTGTCGCCCGTCACGACCGTGTAGGCGTAGTCTTCCTCTTCCGGAAGCGTCCAAGAGAGGAGAGCGATGGCCTCGTCGGTCTCGTCCGCGAGGACCATGCCGCCGAGTTCGGGGATGGCCGGGGCGAGGTTGTCCTCGGAGCATGCCGCCGCGACGTCGGAGACCCAGTAGATGTTGTCGTCCGTGGTGTGGGCGATCACGATGAAGCTCGTGAGGCAGGCCGGTTCGTCCGGGTAGGCGTCGACGAGGGTGGCGGCCGTGTAGCCGTACTGGCTGAATCCTTGGGCCGGCACTTCGCCGATTTGTTCCCAGTTGCCGGCGCTGACGTCGGCGGGGGTGTCGCTGCCGAGGGCGAGGTCACGCCAAATCGAGTAATGCGTCACGTTGAATCCGAGGCCGCCGAAGTCGAAGGGCGACGCCGTGAAATGCATGCCGACAAATCCCCCTTGGTCTTGAGGGATGTCGAAGACGTCGGTGATTTGGACTGCGCCGTCGGGAGGCGCTTGCCCACCCCAGTAGTCGTTGGCAGGGCCGCCGTACATGCCCATGTCGGCACGCGAACTGCCCAAGCCGTAGGGAATGTGCGCGTCTTGCTCCCACGGCATGCCTCCGTCCACGCAAGGCGAGTAGGGGTCGAGGTGGCCTTGGTCGTCCGCCAGCACGGGATCCGTGCCGATGCAGCCGTCGCCCCACGCAAAGTCGGTCGACGTCAGCAGGGCATTGATCCCCTGCACGTTGGTGTAGCTCACCGCAAACGTGTTCCCCGTGATCATTTGGGGCACCCCGCCGTTGAACCAGACGATGCTGTTGTCCACCGTGGAGAATTGCGACGTCCGGATGCCGTACCCACCGTTGTGCAGGATGTTCATGTAGTTGAGGTCCACTGCACCTGAGCTGTTGATGCCATAGCCCCCGTTGTAGCCCAAAAGACAGTTGTCCATCCGCAAAGTCCCGCTGCTTCCCATCTCCACAGCATCACCACCGTTGTCCCTCACAAAGCTGTAATCCGCCTCGAGGTCACTCAGACTGCCCGTCAACTGAATGCCATCTCCGCCATTCTCTTTCAGTTGGCATTGGTACAACGTCACGTCTGAATTGCTCCCCATCGCCTCAATTCCGTGACTTCCGTTTCCCGTCACGAAGGTGCTGTCCGCCTCGAGGGTCAAAGCACCTGAAGCTGTGAATCCTTGCAATCCGTTCTGAGTCACAACGTCCTGGAAGCTGTTCCAAAAGGCATTTCCACCAATGGTGAAACCTTCATTGCCGTTGTCAGCAATGGTGGAAGTTGTCGACAGCCATTCTGCGTTGCCAGAAACGGCGAGACCGCGTGCAAGGTTGGACTCGACCTTGTCAGATTCTGAATGCCAAACCAAATCCCCATTGACCTCCATGCCGTCTTCACCATTGCCTTCTAAAGTTGTTTGGGAAGAAATCCAATCGGTTGTCATGCTTTCGATGTGAACCCCGTCAAGCCCGTGCCCACTCACAGTGGAATTGGTCGTGGTCAGGTTCACGTGGTCGGCGTACAGCCCCAACCCGTGGCTGTCCTTGTCGCGAGTTTCGTTGCCAAGGATGGCGCTGTTTTCAAGCACCACGTCGATGGAATCTCCCACGCTGTGGAAGTCGCCGTTGTACGTGCTTCCGGCCAACTGAATGCCGCCTGTGCTCAAACTTGCTGCTGCTGCTGCTGCTGGGGGAAGAGGTACATCTTCTCCGATATAGAAGTTGGTGGTGAGGACGAAGTCATCGATTTGGCAGGTTGAATAGTAACGGTAGTAATACTCAAACTTGAATTGCACGGATTGCACATTTTCGGGAGCAGAAAGCTCATAACTGAGGTTGTACCATTGCCCGTCTCCTGGTGAATTGATGGTTTGAAGCTCGTTCCATCCTCCACCGTCGTACCTCACAAAATATCGCATTTGCCGGTTGTAACCGGTGCTCCACCAATCTTGGCGGGCACGAAAACTTACAACATCAGGAGACTCGCCAGAATTGAGAGCAAGTGAAGGCGTGTAAATGTTGGTGGTGTAGTAGGAGCTGGAACTTCCATCATAGTAAACCTCGTATTCGCCGGACTCGTTTTGAGAGTCTACAGATCCGTCATGGCTCCACCCCTGTCCGTTGTTGTCCGAAAAGTTCTCCACGTATTTGCCGAACTGTGGATTCTCATTTTCGAACATGAGCTCATACGCATCGACGAAATCAAACCAAAACGGAAGTGAATCCTGGGGGTAGATGTTTAAGTCACGAAAATCGCGGTAGTCCGTATCTAGGAATTCGAACTCGTTGGTTTCCGTGACGGTGGAGTGGGTCAGGACCATGTTCTCGGCGGCGGTGTGGGAGAGGAGCTCGCCGACTGTCATGTCGATGGGGAGCTCGGCCGTGCCGTTGGCGTAGAGGGCGCCGAAGACCTCGATGTCGAGGGAGTCGCCGAGGATGATGACGCCCGGCTCGATGGTCAGGGAGCAGCCGTTGGGGACCACCACGTCGTCGACGAGGAGGTAGGGGCTGTTGACCAGAGACCAAGTGCCGCAGACTTCGCCACCGACCTCGGAGATGGCCGAAATGGTGCAATGCGCGTAGCGAACGGACTCGAACGGGTCGCTCGTGTAGATCGTCAGGTCGACCTCGTAGATTCCGGAGAATTCGGAGTAGAAGGTGACGGGGATTTGGGCTGTGTCGCCTTGAGCGATGGCTACCCCTTGCGCAGCAGAAATCACCGGGTTGGACGACACAATGCTGTCCACGTAAAGCGAGCCAATGCCCACGCTCGCCATGGGCAAGTACTCCGTGGCGTAGCTGTTGACCGACACCGATCCAAAGTCCAGCGTGTCCGCGAGCAGGGCGGCCTGCGGCAGGGTGCCTTCGCCGGTGACGTGCACCACGTCGGAACCGAAGGCGCTTCCCGTCGCCGTCAGGTTCATCGTGAACGTGTTCACCGAAACCGGCGAGAACACGACTTCCAAGTCTGCCGAGCTTTCGCCCGGAATCGTCAAGCTTTCAGCGCCCAAACTGAATGGACCGCTCACCCCGCTGAACGCCACCGACTGTTCCACCACCAACTCGTTGGTGAGAGTCAGGGTCAGGGTTCGGGTGCTGTCGACGGTGGTTGGAGGGAAGCCCACGGTGTCGACAGTGAAAGAGAGCTGTGCTGCCCCCGCCAGAGGCAGGAGCAGCATCAGCAAGGAGGATCCACCAATTTTGAGCATGGCTGAGATGTCTTAAAATTCCAATCAGTGAGTGACGACGAGTCGCTGCGTTCCGGCCACTTCGCCGGCCACGCGCAACTGCACGGTGTAGGCCCCTGCTTCGAGCGCAGGCAAGGCCAGCGTCTCGGCATGCGCCCCAGCGCCCTTGTTGGCGTCGAGCAACACGGCGACTTCACGCCCGGCGAGGTCGACCAAAGTCAACGCCACCTGCGCGTCCATGTCCACGTGGAAGCGGAACGTCGCCACATCAGAGGCAGGGTTGGGGAACACGCCCATGGCCGTGCCGACCTCGTCGAAGGTCAACGTCAGCGTCTTGTGCGCCATGTCGCCACTAAAGACCAAGGTCTCATTCGCCATCGCGCCGCGGAACGCAAAGTGCAAGGTCTCACCAGCCACCAGGCCTTCCACCGCACCCGTGGCAGGGTCGTCGCCGAAGAGGGCCGTGGTCATCAAGTGACCGCCTTCTAAGATGGGCAGGCGAGCCACCGTCACGCCCCAGCCGTTCAACACGTCAACGAATTCACCGGCGTAGGCGCCGAGTTCACTGACGCCATTCACCACGTCGTACAGTGGGGTGGGCTCTTCCGCGAGCAACGCGTCCTCTGCGAGCGGCGAGAAGACACCCGCCTCAGTCGCGGCAGCGCTCTTGACCCAGTAGCCATATCCGTTGCGCATTTCAGACAACGTGTTGAGGAAAGGCAACCCGTTGGGGTTGTACAGTTGTGCGCCCTGGTCAAATCCAGTGACGTAAAGCAAGTCTCCAGCCGCTTCGAGCTCGGCGAAGAACGTGCCTGGCGCCTGAGGTGCTTCAGGGGCGTAGCCAATGAGGTTCCATCCTTCAGCCAAGGCCGGCATGAAGCCTTCGTCCAAACGCGTGCCATTGACGTCCAAGACGTCGTCGGCGGCAACCTTCACCCAATAGCCCATGCCAGGCGTGAGGGCGTTCAAGGTGTTCAAGAAAGACAGTCCGTTGGGATCGTAGAATTGGACGCCACCGTCAAATCCAGTGACGTATTGCAAGTTCCCAGGAGTGAGACCTGCAAAGACGTCCTCGACGTTGAGCGTCTCCTCTCGGTCAGTGGAAATCAAGTTCCAACCTGCATTCAGGGTGATGACGTCAGAACCTGCCGCCACCGCCAGGGTGACAGACGATGGATCTGAAGCGTTTCCGTTCACGTCGTAGTGCACCGCCGTGTAGGTGTAGGTGCCACCAAGTTCCGCGGACAAGTCCACGGCAAGGGTGTCGCCCGTGACTTCCGCCGTGAAGCCGGCGTCGCTCGTCACCTCGGTGTACGCGTAGTCCTCTTCTGCAGGAAGTTCCCAAAAGACCGTCACGCCGCCCGTCTCGAGGACCATGCCGGCAAGCTCGGGTTCCATCGGGGCGAGGTTGTCGACCGACTCACCACAAAGCACGTTGGAGTACCAGTAGGTGTCGGGATCGTCGGTTTGGGCGACGACAGTGTAGCAGCTGTTGAAGGTGCCAAATGCGTTGGTGTTCCCCAGCGTCGCCGCTTGGTAGGCGTAGCCGTTGAAGCTTTGGGCTGACATCTCGCCGATGAGTTCCCAGTTGCCTTCGTCGAGGGTACCGATGCTCTGACCGGTGGGATCGTAGTGGCGCCAGAAGGCGTACGAGGTCACGTTGTTCACGAGGTCGCTGTTGTCGTAGAAGCTGGCGTCAAAGACCAAACCAACAACGCCCCCCTGGTCCTGCGGACTGTCTGATACGCCAGTCAGCGCACTCGCGCCATCGGGCAAAGCTTCACCACCCCAGTACGCGTTGTCGGGACCGCCGTACATGCCCATGTCGGCACGCACACCACCCAGCCCAAACGGCATGTAGGCATCCTGATTCCAGGGTTGGCCTCCATCCACGCAGGGCGAGAATATCTCGAGATGCAGATCGTCGTCCGCAAACAATGGATCGGCCTCAATCACGCCTTCACCCCAGTAGTATTGTCCGCCCCCAGAGGTGCCATAGCTGCTGCGACCTTGCACGGTGCTGTAACTCGTACTAATCACACCGCCACCAATGTCGATTTGAGTGTAGTTCGCGGAGTTGTTTCCCCACAAAATGCTGTTGTTGAGCGTATGAAAGTTGTTTTCGGTCAGGATGAGTCCAGTACCTCCATTGTAAGCCAAGTTTGAATGGCTCAAGAATGTTGTCGAGTTTGAATTGATACCGTATCCCAGGTTGTAGGAAACTGCAGAATTTCGAGCTTGCATTTGAGAGTTGAAACAATCAATTCCAGCCACATTGTTTGAAATGGTGCAGTGGTCGAGTTGTACCTCTGTGTTGATGGCTTTGATTCCGACCCCGCCATTTTGAATCAAGACTCCCTGTGCGTCAATGCTTCCTCCAAGTGCAACAAGGCAGTTGGCACCGCCATTAGGCTCGATTGTGCTTTCACTGACTAGAAGCTGACTTGTATTACCCGATATCGAAGCACAGTTGGACTGCGTGACCGAAAGGATGCCGGCTGTGCTTGATAGTATTGGTAATTGGCAATTGGAAAAATTGCCGTTTTTGCAAAAGATGAAATTAGGATTAGATGGCGGGGCTAACGCATCATCTCGTTCACCCGTCATGAGAAGATCAACGTTGCGGAGGTAGGTGTCCAGGCCTCCGACGTTTTGAAAATATATCCGGAATTGAAAGCTTTCGCATGCGGTAGAGACATCAAATTCAAAAGATGTTGAGTACTGTTGGTTGATGTTTCTTTGTTCGCTCAAATACTCGACCTCTTCCCAACTTCCTCCATTGAATTTGTACTGGAGTCGCGCTCTTCGGGCGTCGTAATTTGAGTAGTAATACTCATCCAATTCAAAAAACAGTGTTGAGACAAAACCGCTCGGGTCGAAACTGAAAACCGGGGATGTAAAGTGCCAATCCCAATCGCTGGAGCCATTATAGTTGTAATAGAGTCGGTAGTACCCGTAAGAGCTGGGTTCATAAACACTGTTTGGAGAGTATTGCGACCACCCTTCATTCTGAGTTGTAAAGTCATTTGTGTAACCTCCCTCTTCAGTTGGTCCAACCTCCCATTGACAATATTCACTATCAATGTCTCCATCACCGGTAATTTGCAAGGTGCTCATGGCAATGGGGTTTTCTTGCGATCCGTACAAGGTTAGTTGGCCTTGGTTTGATATGGTTGAGTTTTCGTGATTAATCAATTCTGAACCAGCGTTAAGGGTCAAAGCGCCACCTTCTTCGATATCAATGGAGAATCCTTGCATGTCAATCGTTACCGCTGAATCAACGATCATCGAACACCCGTTGGGGATATGAATGTTCCCAACTAGGAAATAAGGTGAATTGACTGGGGTCCAAAGTGTGTTACATACTTCACCACTAATCTCACTGATACCGACTGCATTGAGAGCGATTTCTATACTCGCATCAGAGGGATCATTGGTATGAAGCGTCATGGTGGCACTTACCTCACCTGCGTTGACAGGCGCGTAGTTGATTACAATGTTTTCTGTAGCCCCTTCTGCGATGGTGAAGCTGCTCAGGGTGCTGTCAACCGAGAAAATGTCGTTTGAGAACTCGATGGAGCTGACGACCGCCGTGCCGTCGCCCACGCTGGAGAGCGAGATTGATTCGCTGTTGGTTTGGCCAATGGGCGTGGTATCAAACGCCAACGTGTCCGGCGTCCACGTCAACTGCACCTGGATGCCGTCGCCGCTCACGACCAAACTGGCCGATCCGAAGACGGAACCAATGACTTCCAAGGTGTCGCTGAAGGTGCCAATGGCGCTTGGCGTGAACGTGATGCTGAAGTCGACGGTGTCCTGGGAAGGGACCTCGATTGGCGCGTCGCTTGAGAGTTCGAACGGAGCGTCGAGGCCTCCGAAGTAGACGATTTGGGCGATGCCGACGTCGTTTTTAAGCGACAGGTTGAACGTCATCGACGAGTCCACCGTGGTGGGGGTGTACGTGTAGCTCGCGTCCGTCAGGAGGAGGACGCCGTTGCCGGTTTGGCCCCAGCTGACCGAAGCCAGCAGCAGTGAGGCGAGGAAGGGAAGAAACTTCTTCATGTGGTTATGATGTTGTGTTTGTATTCGTGTTGATCAGTCGCAAGCATTGCCGTAGACGAGAAGGAGGTCCAACAAATCGATGAGTTGAACCAAGCCGTCTTGGTTGAGGTCGCCAGCGCAAGTGAATTCGCATGTGCCGTCGTCTGAGGTGGCCTCAGGGTTGTAGTTGGGTGCGGAGGGGTAGGTGCACCCAAACAACTCCTCGTCGTCACAAATGCCGTTGCTGTTGAAGTCGTTTTGGCAATCGCCGCCGCAAACGCCCAGAACGTCAGCGATTTGATTGGGACACGGGTCGTCCTCATTGCACACGCCGTCGCCGTCCGTGTCTGGACAAGGCGGGGTGAAGAAGGCGTACACAGCCTCTGGGTTGGCGTAACCAGGAAGCGGCCCGCCATTGGTGTTGACCCAGCCAAAGAATTGTTGGCCGGCGTTGTAGCTGATGGTCAGTGCTTCGCTTGCGTCGTACAACCGAAGCGTGAACGAGTCGCCGCTCATCAGTCCTTCGACGACCTCGGGGGTCGTCGGGTCGTCGCCGTAAATCGTGAGGGACATGAATGACGTGCCTTCAAACAGGGTGAGGTTGGTCGCTCCGACACATTGGCCTGTGCTGGAGAAGGCGCCGATCCAGTCGAGTCCGCTTCCCGCGGCGCCGTCCAGCGTGACGGTGCCCAAAATGGTCGCCGCAGCCGGTGTCGTCACGAAGTCGAATCCGTCTGGCGCTTCCAGTCCCTCGTAGTTGCAGCTGCCGTCGTTTTCGGTGGCGCTCTCGTCGTAGTTGACGGCCAAGGGGTCGTCGCAACCCAGCGTTTCAGCATCGTCGCACACGCCGTCGCCGTCCGCATCGGAGGCACAATCGCCATTGCAAATGCCAAGGGCGTCGAGCTCACCCACGCAGTCGTCCACGTCGTCACACACGCCATCCGCGTCGGCATCTTCGGTGCAATCCCCCCCGCACACGCCAACCACGTCCAGCTGGTTGCCGTCGCAATCGCAGTCGCCTTGCGGGATGTCGGAACATCCGCACTCGTACACCTCACCGGGGCCATTGCATACGCCGCAAGCGTCGAAGGTACCCACGCAGTCGTCCACGTCGTCGCAAACGCCATCCGCATCGGCATCTTCAGCACAGTCGCCTCCACACACGCCAATGACATCAAGTTGATTGCCATCGCAGTCGCAGTCCCCTTCAGGGATGTCCGCACAACCACATTCGTAGGTCGCACCTGGTCCGTTGCAGACGCCGCATTCATCCACGGCGCCCACGCAGTCGTCCACATCGTCACAGAGGCCATCGGCATCGGCGTCTTCCGAGCAGTCGCCGCCACACACGCCGACGGCGTCCAGCTGGTTGCCGTCGCAGTCACAGTCGCCTTCTGGGATGTCAGCACATCCGCACGCGTAAATCTCGCCAGGCCCATTGCAAACGCCGCAAGCGTCATAGGCTCCAACGCAGTCGTCCACGTCGTCACAAACGCCATCGGCATCCTCATCGGCAAGGCAATCTCCACCACACACACCGAGGGCGTCCAGCTGGTTGCCATCACAGTCGCAGTCGCCATCGGGGATGTCGTTGCAACCACACTCGTAGACCTCGCCGGGACCATTGCAAACGCCGCATGCGTCCAAGTCGCCCACGCACTCGTCGACGTCGTCGCACACCCCGTCGTTGTCTGCATCCGTTTCGCAATCGCCTCCACAAATGCCAAGGGCATCTTCGGTGTTGCCGTCGCAGTCGCACGCGCCCTCGGCGATGCCGTCACCTCCACAAACCTCACATTCGTCCAACTCGAGGCAGCTGCCATCTTCCTCAGTGGCCTCCGCGTTGTAGTTGCACGCGGCAGCATCGGTGCAGCCGAGGATTTCAAATTCGTCACACACGCCGTCCCCGTCTTGGTCGGACACACATGCCCCAGCGCAATCGTAGCCCGCTTCCGGGAGGATGCAATCGTCATTGCTGTCCGAGCCGGGCGCATAGTTGCACGCCTCCGCGTCATTGCATTGGGTGTCCAAGTAGAATGTAAACTCCACCGACGCATCGCTGTAATCGGGGAGGGGAGCGCCGAAGCTGTTGAGCCAGCCGGTGAGTTGGGTTTGGCCTGTGGGCGAGATGTAAGGCAACAAGGTGTCTGACGCCAAGAGGTACAAGCCCAAACTGAACGTCTCGTTCGCCAACAATCCGTCCACTGCAGAACTCGTTCCGTCGTCTCCGTAGATGGCCAAAGCCGCAAATGTCTGCCCGGCTTCTTCGATCAATATGTTCCACCCTACGCAGGCGCCCGTGGACGAGAAGGCTGCCAGTGCAGCGGGCTCACCCACAGCCACATCGTCGAGCAAGATGGTGCCAAGCAACAGCCCTGAATTGGGCGTGGCCACATAATTCAAGGTGTCAGGCAAATCACTGAAGGACAAACACGTCCCGTCATCCACCGTCGCCCCTTCCTCGTAGTTCAGGGCACTCTCGTCCGTACATCCCAGCACCTCGTCCTCGTCGCACACACCGTTGCCATTGTCGTCTGCCTCACAGGTTCCCCCGCACACCCCAACGGCATCGACCACGTTGCCTGCGCAATCGCAAGTCCCTGGCGCGGGATACGTGCAGCTCCCGTCGTTGATCGCGGCCGCCTCGTCGTAGTTGCAGGCCGTCATGTCTGTGCATCCCAGGCCGTTGCACGACACAAAGTCGCAGCTTCCGTCATCCACTGTCGCCCCAGGCTGGTAGTTGCACGCCAGCACATTCGTGCAACCCGCGCATCCGTAGGTGCAGCTCCCGTCATCGTCCGTGGCCCCTGAGGCGAAGTTGCAAGCCATGGGGTCCACGCATCCTCCAATCTCCAAGGCATCGCATATGCCATCGCCATCCTCATCTGATTGACAGTTCCCATCGCAATCGTAAGGGAAGTTAGCATACTCACAAGAGCCGTCGTTGAACTGCGCCTCAGGGTCATAATTGCAAGCGAGCTCATCGCTACACCCAAACACCAAGCACGTCAAGAAGTCGCATGACCCATCGTTGAACTGCGCTTCCGGGTCGTAGTTGCACGCAAATTCCACGTTGCACCCACCACAAGAAGCGTATTCGCACGAGCCGTCTTCAAAGTCTGCCTCCGCATCATAATTGCATGCATTTTCATCTGTGCACCCAAACTCCGGACATCCTGTGTACTGACAATTCAAATCACAATCCGCAAGCGGGCTGTAGTTGCACGCCTCCGGATCAGTGCAGCCCGGCACGGAGTTTCCGCCGCAAACGCCGCAAGCATCCAAGACGTTCCCCTCGCAATCGCATTCTCCTTCTGGAATTCCATCCCCTCCGCAAATACCACACTCATCGAGCACGTTGTTATCGCAGTCGCAGAATCCTTCCGGTATGCCGTCACCCCCACAAACCCCGCATTCATCGAATTGCAAGCAACTGCCGTCGTCGAGTGTCGCTGATAAGTCAAAATTGCAAGAGTTGGGGATGGTGCATCCTTGAATTTCTTCGACGTCACAAATTCCATTCGAATTGATGTCCTCCAGGCATTCACCCCCACACACGCCCAGGGCATCAAGTTGGTTGCCTGCGCAGTCACATTCTCCAGGTTGGATTTCAAAACATCCGCACTCATAAATCTGACCGGGACCGTTGCACACGCCACAATCATCCAGGAAGCCTACGCAAGGATCTACGTCGTCACAAATGCCGTCGAAATCGTCGTCGGAAGCACAGTCCCCGCCACATTCAAACAAGGCATCTAGTTGGGTGCCGTTGCAATCGCAGTCACCAGCTGGAATGGGTTCACAACCGCATTGGTAGACGGCTCCTGGGCCGTTGCACACTCCGCAAGCGTCGAACTCACCGATGCATTCATCGACGTCGTCACAGATGCCATCAGCATCCTCGTCAGCCGCACAGTCACCACCACAAACTCCTAAGGCGTCCTCTTGATTTCCAGCACAGTCACAAGCACCCCCGACGATGCCTTCGCCACCGCACACGCCACATTCGTCAATGACGTTTCCGTCGCAATCGCAGGCTCCATCAGCGATGCCTTCGCCACCACAAATGCCACACTCATCCAACGCTTCACAAGAACCGTCATCGACATTGGCACTAGGGTTGTAGTTGCAAGCACTGCTGTCCGCGCAGCCATTGACGACAAGCTCCCCAGCGCAACTGCAATCGTCGCCAACAACATCGTTGATGGTCAGGTCATCTCCATCATCACATGGTGAGCTAGGAAAAATACATGAATCATCCAATAGGACGGCTTCTGGGTCGTAGTTGCACGCCTCTGGCAAGGTGCATCCAAATGCAATGCAAGATTCAAATTCGCATGAACCGTCATTCACAGTTGCCTCTGCATCGTAGTTGCACGCTTGTGGTATGGTGCATCCAGGAATCTCACATGATCCGTCGTCGATGACCGCCGTGGGGTCATAATTGTCCGCTTCTGTATTCGTGCATCCTGCACAAGTCTCGTAATCACAAGAGCCTGCGATGATGGCATTTTCATCGTAGTTGCAAGCATCTGGGTCTTGACAGCCAATGCAAGACTCAAAGTCACAGGAATCATCATTCACCGTTGCATCTGCATCGTAGTTGCACGCTTGTGGTATGGTGCATCCAGGAATCTCACACGACCCGTCGTCGATGACTGCTGTGGGTTCGTAATTTCCCGCTTCTGGATTCGTGCACCCTGCACAAGTCTCGTAGTCACATGAACCTGCAATGAGGGCATTTTCATCGTAGTTGCAAGCATCTGGATCTTGGCAACCGATGCAAGACAAGTATTCGCAAGATCCATCGTTGATTTCGGCTGTGGGATCGTAGTTGCAAGCCGTTGGATCATTGCAGCCAAACGCGATGCATGAAAGAAAGTCGCACGATCCGTCATCCAAAATGGCGTTGGGGTCATAGTTGCACGCAGCAGGTGATGTGCAACCAGAGACCTGCTCGTCATCACAAATGCCATCGCCGTTTGAGTCTTCAGCGCAGTCGCCACCACAAACGCCAAGCGCATCATCTACGTTTCCGTCGCAGTCGCAGACATCTGCGGCAATGCCGCCACCTCCGCACACGCCACATTCGTCAACAACGGCCGTCCCACCGCATTCGCCGTTGCAATCCACGCCCACCAAGCAGTTGCCATCGCAGTCTTGATTCACGTCTGCATAGGTGCATGAACCGTCGTCATCGTTGGCCAAAGCGTCGTAATTGCACGCCATGTCATCCGTGCATCCACACGCATTGCCCACGTCTCCGAAAGTCCCGACGCCATCGAATGGCATGAGGGTTTGAACCTGATTGAATCCGACACTTTCCGGGAAAACCTGGTAATTGATTTGGCCTGAGATGCTGCCACCGGTGGTCACCTGCATGATGAGAACCCGACCATCCTCACTTGGCAAGCCATTGGACGCATTATTCAAGATGTACCACGACGATCCAATCACAGAGGTGCTCACCAAATCCGTCGCACCATTGGTCAAGAAGTAAGGTGTAATGGGCTGCTCAGCATCTTCTACAATTGACGGGTCTGCGGCATCCACAAGGCCAGAAGATGAGGCCGGTCCCTCCAAGCCAATGGTGGCGTAGGTATCATCTGCCAAGTCTGGCACCAAGGGCAAAAACGCAGGGTTGAGGCCAGAGGCGTTCCAGCTCGCGTTGAAGGTGCTGTTGTACGCTCCCTCCGGGGTGTGGACAATCAAACTTGCTTGGTCATTGCCATACACTGCGCTCATGCGGTCTGTAGGGTTGACCATGTTCACATAGAATCGATAGGTGGTCAACCCCGGGGTAACAGAAGGAGATGCCTCTACGGTCAACGGATATTGCACGACTTCACCCCCGGCGCAAGAGCAAAAGTCACATGATGCATCGTCAATGGAGGCGTTTGGGTCAAAATTGCATGCGACTTCATCAGTACATCCGGCGCATGTGATGTAGTCACAAGTCCCATCACCCTGAGTGGCTTCACTGTCAAAATTGCAAGCCAAGGGATCCATGCATCCAAGGCAGCTTGTGTACTCGCAAGAGCCATCTTCGCTGATTGCGCTGCTGTCGTAGTTGCAAGCTCCAAAATCGGTGCAGCCAAGTCCAATGGGGTCAGATTGGAAGAGGCCTGTTCCAGAGAACCAAACTGTTCTTTGGATTTGATTGGATTGGTCTCCAGCGGGAAAGATTTGGTAGTTCAATCGACCGCCGATGCCGCCTCCAGTTGTGATTTGGGCGATCAACCATCGCCCCTGAGCGTCTGGCAAGGCATTGCCTGCGGTGTTGAGGACGTACCAGGAGGCGCCAGTCAGTGTGTTTACAACCAAACTCGAATCCACCGCATTGGAAACATCGATGGTGAAATATTCACTCACCGCAGGGGTTAAGCTCGTGTCTTCAACTAGACTGGGATCTTGGGCAGCGGCAATTCCTGAAGTCGACGCAGGTCCCTCGAGTCGAATCGTAGCATAGCTGTCGTCCGCCAACTCAGGAAAGACTGGAACGAAGGCGGGGTTGATGCCTGACGCGTTCCAACCGCTGTTCAATTGGCTATTGAAAATCCCGGCAGGAGTGTTGATTAGCAATGGGTTTTCATTGTCACCAAACACTGCTGACATTTTGTCTGTAGAGTCGTTGGCAATGACGTAAAGACGATAGACCATGGAACCTGGAACGTTTGCAGAGGGCGACGAGTCAATCCAAAGCGCATATGACGCAGTGTCGTTCCATGCACATGGGAAGTAAGTGCAGCTCCCATCGTCCTGGGTGGCCTCTTCGCTGTAGTTGCAGGCCAAGGGGTCGACGCATCCGTCATTTTCCAATTCGTCGCACACGCCATCTCCATCAACATCTTCAACGCAGTCCCCGCCACACACACCCAAAGCGTCCAGTTGGCCTACGCAAGGGTCTTCGTCATCGCAAATGCCGTCGAAATCATCGTCGGCCGCGCAATCACCACCACACTCAAACAGGGCGTCAAGTTGCGTGCCGTCGCAGTCGCAATCTCCTGCAGGAATGGGGTCGCAACCGCACTGGTAAATGGCTCCCGGTCCGTTGCACACCCCGCAAGCGTCCGATTCGCCCACGCAGTCGTCCACGTCGTCGCAGATGCCGTCAGCGTCTTCGTCCGCAGTGCAATTGCCGCCACATTCTCCAACAGCATCCGTGCTGTAGAGACATGAATCGTCGTCGTAATCCGCTGCAGCATCGTAGTTGCATGCAGCAGGGTCGGTGCATCCGCAGGCGTTGTTCCACCCAAAGGCACCTGCCCCATTGAACGCCACGGTGACATTGACATCGTTGGATCCTTCACCTTCGGCAAAAATTTGATAGTTGAGCTGTCCGGAAATGGGTCCCGCCGTGGTGACTTGCATGACAAGCACCCTCAAATTGGCGTCTGGCAACCCGTTGTTGGCATCCGACAAGATGAACCAAGAGCTGCCAATGAAGTCATTGACGTTAAGCTCAGTAGCTCCGTTTGAGGAGAAAAAGGGAGCGACATTCGTTTCTCCAACAAGCGTGGGGTCAGAAGCGCCCGAGATGCCCGAGAGGCTCGCGGGTCCTTCGAGGCCAATGGTCGCGAACGAGTCATCGACAAGGTCAGGGAACGTGGGCACAAAGGCCGGGTTGATGCCTGAGGCATTCCAAGAGGTGTTGGCGGCGCTGTTGAAAGCTCCTGCAGGCGTGACCACCGTCAAGGGGTCGACTGAATTTCCGAAAATCGCGCTCACACGATCGGTCGCATTTTGGAGCTGGATGTAGAATCTGTAAACGGTGCTTCCAGCTTGGGTTGTGGCCGGGGCGCTTTCGATCAAGAGGGGGTAAGGCACAGCGCTTTCGGCACATGAGCAAAAGTCGCAAGTGCCATCGTCGTCTGTGGCCTCTTCATTGTAGTTGCAGGCCAAGAGGTCGATGCACCCTTCAATCTCCAATTCGTCACACACGCCATCTCCATCGGCGTCGTTCAGGCAATTGCCATCGCAATCGAGCGGTTCATCGGGATAGGTGCAAGAACTGTCCTCGATGGTTGCAGTCTCGTCGTAATTGCACGCTGTGGCGTCGGTGCAGCCCTCGACGGGTCCAAAACCTCCAGAACTGAAGGTTCCCGCACCCTCAAATGTGGCTGAGAGTTGCAATTGGTCTGCACCCACACCGAGCGGAAACACCTGGTAGTTGATTTGGCCTGAAATGGGTCCTGCCGTGGTGACTTGCATGACGAGAACCCGCAAATCAGCGTCGGGCAAACCATTGGCCGCCGTGTTGAGCACATACCAAGAGGCCCCCGTCAAGGTGGTGCTCTCAAGGGCGGTGGCACCGGGCGTCAAGAAATAAGGCGTCACGGGTTGCGTAGCGTCTTCCACCACCGAAGGATCTGCAGCACCAGCGATGCCAGAAGTGGAGGCTGGACCTGTCAGGCCGATTGTGGCGTACGTGTCGTCGGCCAAATCTGGGAAGACCTGCAAAAACGCGGGGTTGATTCCAGAAGCGTTCCAAGAGCTGTTGAAGGGACTGTTGAATGCACCTGCAGGTGTGTTCACGAGCAGGCCTGCTTGGTCGTTTCCAAACACGGCGCTGAGGCGGTCCGTGGGGTCGACCATGTCGACATAGAAACGGTAGTTTGTGAGACCGGCAGTGACGGCGGGCGTGGCTTCCACGGTCAGGGTGTACTGAGCGTTACCGACAATGGCAGCAAACATCAAAACAAAGGCCAGCAGGCCGTGGGGGCGAAAATTCAGCATGTCGAGCCGTAAAACGACAGGAGGTTCAACAAATCATTGACTTGGACGAGTCCGTCGCCATCCAAGTCTGCGCGGCATCCAAAACAGCTTTGGCCATACGCGCTCAACAGGTCCAGCAAGTCGGAGACTTCCACAGCTCCACTGGTGTCAATGTCACCAGGGCAATTGTAGTTGGAGAAAAAGGGGAGCGTTTGATAAGGGTCTGACCAACCTGGCAAGGGGGCGCCGTTGACGTTGGTCCAGCCGGCAATGGTTGTGCCATTCCCAAAAAGGTGCACTTCACCTGAACTCACATCGTGATATTCCAGAACAAACGCATCGCCCGGCATGAGTCCCTCGTCTTCGCTGGAGACCGGGTCGTCGCCGTAGACGGTGAGGTTGAAAAACGACAACCCTTCAAACGTAATCAATTCGACCCTGCCCAGGCAAGCTCCATCCAAATCGTAGGCCGCCAGCTCGTCTCCAACTTCGCCAGGAAGGTCGTTGAGGGTTGCGTTTCCAAGAAGCGATGCGGAGTAGGGGCCGGGCTCAAAACCATCACATTGCCCGAGGAGTGCGAAAGGCATCCACGAGAGCAGGCACACGCCCAAAAGCAATGTCAAGTTGGTCAGACTCACTTGGTCAAAGCGTTCAATCGAATGTACGAAAAAACGACGCTTTGAACCAAAGCGGACACTGATTCGTAGGTTATTAACCCAAATTCAGCGCAATGTTTTCAACATTCGTCGACTACCCCTTGTGCAGGCCGCACTCCTTGGAGGACTGCTCCCACCACCAGCGTCCTGCTCGTGGATGTTCGCCTTCGAGCACCGCCCGGGTGCACGGCGCGCAGCCAATGGACGGGAAGCCCTTCCGGTGCAGTGAATTGGTGGGGACACTGTGGGAGTGGATGTACGTCTCGAGTTCGGCGTCCGTCCAGTCGACGATCGGGTTGAATTTGATCAGGCCGGTCATGCCGTCTCGCTCGAGACGTGGAAGGGACGCGCGGTTGTCGCTTTGGGCTGCACGCAACCCGGTGACCCAAACCGCAGCACCCTCGAGCGCCCGCTTGAGCGGATCGATTTTGCGAATCCGGCAACACGCCTTCCGCGACTCAATGCTCTTGAAAATGGACGACATGCCTTGCTCGTTCACAAACGCCTCCAGGGACATCGTGTCGGGAAAGTAGGACACCAAATCGAGGTTGCGGTATTTGCTGCGGGTCCGATCGATCAGGTCATAGGTCTCCGGGAAGAGTCGCCCCGTGTCGAGCGTCACCAGCCGAACCGGCAAGTCGTGGCGCGCGATCAAATCGGTCAACGCCTGGTCTTCAAGCCCCAACGACGTGGTGAACACCACCTGTTCGGGGTGTTGCTCACAGAGCTGACGCAAGGCCGCGACGGCATCTGTGCTGACGAGATGTGGGAGCGAAGACATGACGTGAAAATACGCCATGTTCTTAAAACCTACAAATCCTATGGGAAATTAAATTTTGTGGTCAGCCATCGTGCGAAACTGCCAAGTCAGCCAACGACCGCTGTTCGAGCACAGCCAAGTTGGCGTCACGCACCTCGGCCATCAACCGATTCAAGCCGCACACGGCCTCGTTGCAATCGTGGCAGCGCTCGTAAAAATGCAGGCTGACGCAGGGAAGGGGCGCGATGGGTCCGTCAAGGATGCGGATGACTTGCGCAAGCGGCGTGTCCTCTGGATGCTTCAACAGGTAGTAGCCTCCGCCTTTGCCTTTTTTGGACCCCAAAATCCCACCACGCTTCAAGTCCAACAGGATGGTTTCGAGGAATTTGGTGCTCATCGGATGGATTTTCACCATTTCTGTGATCGAGGTGGGCGACTCGGCGGGATTCGCAGCGGATCCGCGGTCACCTGCATTGCGATGTTCAAGGTCTGTGCGCACGAGGGTGCTGAGCGCACGAAAGGCGTATTGGGCTTTTTTCGAGAGCATGTTTCCAAGTTAAGTGCATCGGATTCAATATCCCCCTTTTTGGGTGGGTTTTTGATTTCACGAGAAAACAACATCACCTTATTGTTGGTTGTCCATTGGGTTTCCCAAGACAAATCAGGCCGCGTCGTATTTTCGTAGTCCTGACATGCATCTCTCTCCAACCATGACGATTCAACGCATTCTTCTCTTTGGCGCATTGGCCATCGCCTCGGTTCAGGTCGGACAGGCGCAAGACCAAACGGTGGCGCACCAGTGGAACGAGCAGCTGCTCGAAGCCATTCGCAACGACTTCGCGCGCCCGACGGTGCACGCCCGGAACCTGTACCATGCCAGCATTCTGATGTACGATGCGTGGGCGGCGTACGAAGACTCCCAGGCGGAGACGGTGTTTTTGGGCCAAACCTTCGACGGCTACACCTGTCCTTTTGACACCGCCTTGTTGGAGATCCCTACAGATCCGGAGGCCCGCCGCGCGGCGCAAGAAGTGGCCCTCAGCTACGCCACATACCGCCTGATTCGTCACCGGTACATCGACAGTCCGCAGGCCGAGAGCACCATGGGCAACATCTTCGTGCAGATGATCATCCAGGAGCTAGACACGGCGCTGACATCGACGGACTACGGAACGTTTGGAGCGCCCGCATTGGGCAATTACCTCGCCGAGCAACTCATCGCTTACGGCCTGAACGACGGGTCGAACGAGGCCAACGATTACGCCAGTACGTGTTACGTCCAAGCCGAGCCCAACATCCTTCCGGAGGTTCCCGGTACGAATGGGTTGCAAGACCCCAATGCGTGGCAAGCCGTGGAACTCAGCTTTGCCATTGACCAAAGTGGCGAGCTGTTGACGGAGACGCCTCCGTTCCTCGGCCCAGAGTGGGGCAACGTTCCGGGCTTTGCGTTGCGTGATTCCAACCTGACCATGTTGAGCCGCGACGGATGCGACTACAACCTTTGGCACAACCCCGGGGAACCCGTCTATCTGGACACCAACGCGTTTGTGGGATTTGAAGACCATTGGAAGTGGAACCACGGCATGGTGTTGAGCTGGAGTGAGCACTTGTCGCCTGACGACGGCGTGATGTGGGACATCAGCCCAGCTTCGTTGAGGTACGACGGAAGCATCCCTTCTTCGGACAACCTCGACACGTTTTACGAATGGGAAAACGGCGGCTTGACGTCTTGGTACGCTGAGGACGGCACGTTTGGGGGGCAGGGTCATGAGGTCAATCCCTTCACAGGCGAGCCCTACGCTCCCAACATGGTCCCACGCGGCGACTACGCCCGGGTCATCGCGGAGTTTTGGGCGGACGGTCCAGATTCGGAAACCCCTCCAGGCCACTGGTACACCTTGCTCAACGAGTTCATCTTGGACGGCATGGCCGGGAACCACAGGTGGCGCGGCCAAGGTCCGTTGATCGACAACCTCGAATTCGATGTGAAGTCCTACCTCACTTTGGGTGGGGCGATGCACGATTGCGCCATTTCGGCCTGGAGTGCCAAGGGCTATTACGATTACTCTCGTCCAGTGTCTGCCATCCGCTACATGGCCGAGCACGGACAGTGCTCCGATCCCAACTTGCCCAATTACCACCCCTCAGGTCTTCCACTGATCCCGGGTTGGATTGAAATGATTGACGATTCGGATCCCCTGAATTTTTATGGGGGTGAAGACCAAGTAGGAAAGGTCAAAGTGCGCTGCTGGCGCGGGCCCGACGCCATTGAGGTGCCGCTCATTGACGAAGCCGGTGTGGGGTGGACGGTCGCCGAGCAGTGGTGGCCCTACCAGCGCCCAAGCTTTGTGACGCCGCCATTTGCCGGTTACGTCAGTGGCCACAGCACGTATTCACGCGCCGCAGCCGAGGTGCTCGAATTGTTGACGGGTTCCGAGTACTGGCCTGGAGGTCTGGCCGAGTGGCCTGCGCAGATGAACCAGTTCTTGGTGTTTGAAGACGGCCCGAGCCAGTCCTTTAACTTGCAATGGGCCACGTTCATGGACGCCTCAAACGAGAGCGCGTTGAGCCGAATGTGGGGGGGCATTCACCCGCCGATTGACGACGCACCAGGCCGCCGGATGGGCGTGAACATCGGACGCAACGCGTTCCACTATGCGGAGACGATCGTGTTTCCTCAATGGGCGCAAGAATTCGGGGGCTCGGGCTTCTTGCCCTCAGGCACGTGTGAGGGGGACTTCAACAACAATGGATCTTGTGGTTCCGACGACTTGCTTTTGCTGTTGACGGTCTATGGCCAAAACTGGGCTGGTCCCTACGACATGGACGATTCGAACGTGGTGGAAGTCAACGACCTGTTGTTGTTCCTGCAGCGCTTTGGGGTGACGTGCGATTGAACAAACGGCACAGGACAACTCACAGTCCACGCGTTCAGCAGTTTCTGCATTTGACGCATTTTTGGGACATCAACTTTTTAGAAAACAATCCCTCATGAAGATTCAGAAAAACGCTTGGTGGAGCACGGTGTGTGTGCTTGCCCTTGTTTTGGCCGGTTGCGAGTCCACAGAAACGCCTTCCGAGGCCACTCCTGAAGCCCAAACTTCAGGCTTGGAGCAAGCCGTCGAACAGCGCGGAGAGCCCTGCACGTGCGTTGCCGAAAACATGGAAGCCATGCGTGCCTTGCTCGAGTCCTTGGAGAGCACAGAATCGTTGTCCTCACAGGAATTGAATGCGCAGGTGGCAGAGATGGTCCTGCCATGCATGAAGCCCACGGGCGACGCCGAGTCGGACCGCGCGTACTCCCGCGCCATGGGCGAGTGCGAAGCGTTTGCGGAATTGACCGGCGTGATGAATCAAGTCAAAGACGAGGTGCAGTCCCGCATTGAAAAGGAGGTGACGCGTCGTCAAGAAGATGTCCTTGGCGGCGCCAAGGGCGCCAACGAGGTGCTGGACAAACTTCGCGGCGGGTCCTGATCGGACCACATCGATGAAATAAAAAGCCCCGTTGTCAATGCGACAGCGGGGCTTCTTCTTTTTCCAGTGTCTACAATAGTGCCTACACACATGCCAAAATAGTAGTGTAGTCGATCACTCGACATCCCGAACGCAACGAACAGAAAAGCCGTCTTCTACATCGTAGAAGTCGCGGTAGATACAATTGCAGGACCACCCCAGCGCTCTAGCCCATGCATTGAAATCATCTTTAGGTGAGGAACTTAACCATAGCCCACCCCCTCCAGCATCGTTAAAACTCTGACTCAGAGCGCCGTTGCGGTATCCGCCCGGCAACCCTGAAAAGCCGCTCGAGTTCGTGCCGTTGCCTTCATTGTACCACCCGTATGTGGTCTTCATTTTATCTCCTGCAATCGATTCACCACCCAAATGGTCCGTCATCACAGTCCATTCCTCGTCCGTGGGAACGTGCCAGCCGCTCGGACAAAGACCACGGGCGTCTTCCACAGCGTACCAGTTGTACAAACGGCCGTATTGGTTCAAGGACCATGCTTCATCGCAGGGATCGCCGTTGGGAGTGTAAGTTGTTTGGCAAGGGTTGCTTCCCTCCCCATACACCGCAGTGGCGCCCAAGGTGGTGGAATTCCATTCGCCGTCGCTCAAGCCCGCGGGAATAACGTCGCCACTCGCGTAGTTCTGGTTGCGAAGGTTTTCCGCAAACCAACATTGATCGCCGATGAGCACCGTCTGATAGTCGTAGCCTTGGTATTCCAATAAATTGCCACAAGAGAAAGCTGTGTTAGGCGTGCAATCTTCTCCGAATTCGGCGAGTAAGCCCAGCAAATCTCCTGAGCCGACTGACCCATCTCCGTTGCCATCGTAGACCAATTCACAACCCGAATTACCAGAGCTTTCAAGAACACAGCTGCCATCATCAACTGATGCAAGCGGGTTGAAATTGGCAGCGAAATCATACGTACAACCGGGAATTGGGTTTGTATTCGGTTCGATGATGATTGTGATTGTGGAGGAAACAGTGCCAATCGGATAAGGAGATCCGAAGAAGTCTAGGACCATCTCACCGGAGACTTCAACGTCAAACGTGCCCAACTCTAACGGAGCGCCCGAATAGGTGATACACAATTGATTGTTGCCACCTACGGCGGAGGGGAAGTTGTCGAAAGACAACCCATTGGGCATCCCAGAAATGGTCAAATCCTCCCAGGACATGACGGCGAAGGCCGACGCTGTAGTAGGATCGATGAGAACCTCAGAAACGTGAAGCACAACATCTTCGGAAATGGAAGCGCCAAGAGGATACATTAATTCCGAGACGGTGTAGATGCCAGTCTCGATGTCGGCCCATCCATAATCGCCGAGGTAGTCGCAGGATGTTTGGAAGGTGGGAGTTGTCGTCGATCCGCAGATGCATGCGTGTTGTCCGAGTCCGTCCCAAGTATTCATTGGGAGGGTATCATATTCCGCAAAGGTGTCGAAGACAGTTGGCGGAACCGTGACCCCTCCAGTAACGTCGTATTTTCTACGAAGGGTGTGATTGGCGGTCAACAAGGTAGCGCCATCTCCCACATCGACGAACCCATTCGCTGCATCGTCGGTCCAAGCCATGCCAGGATTTTCGCCTGGCTTGCCAAAAATGTCGACCACCGTCGAGCTATTTTTCACCAACACCAAGGCATCATTACCATTAAAATAGGTCGGAGCCGGGTATGGATTGTCCAATTGATCTGCATATTCCAGCATCTCTGGCCATACAGCTGGGCTCACTGCGCCACCACCTAGGGGCACATCCTCTGTTTGCCCATTAATCAACACCCAAGTACCCAAGGCAGGAATGGTTCCTGTAAGTTGAGTCCAGTCAGTGGCAGTTCCCTCTCCATTCCCCCATCGTTGGATTGAATATGCACTCAAATCGATGGGGACATTGGTCGGATTAAAGAATTCAATTCCTCTGTTGTTGCCAGAGCCTTCGAGGACTTCTGAAATAAAAATTTCATTACACGAGACCTGTGAATAACCTGCGAAGGCAATCAAACAACAACTTGCTGCGACCACGGCTGGCTTCCAAGAGAAAATACAAATCATTGTGTGGAGAGGTTTTTGGTTTGGAGCGTCAAATATATTTTGATTCACGCGCTTTGAGCTTCAAACCAGCTTAGCGGCCGGCGGCCGGATTCTGATTCGGTTGATTCGATTTCCGTTGCCTTGGGCATGACGTAGGGTAGGAGTCGGATCATTACTTGGAGGTATTCTTTCTTGTTGCATTCAAACACCTCGTCAAGGGCATCGTGGATGCGGTCGGTTTCACCAAGAATGAGGTTGCTGAGAAGCGATTTGGTGGCCGCTGTGATTCGATTGGGAGTTCCTTTAGGTCTGGGCATAGTTTGGGCTTTAATATTCTCAGTCGGGTTCTCTTAACCCTCCTTCGAAATCCTACTTAGATACCCTAACCAGCCTTACTTCCTTTTAGGAAACCATAGCGAAGAGGCAAAGTCTGCCCTTACCCACTCCGAAAGCCGATTTTGGCTCGAAGAGCAGGGCTGCTTCACCTCTTTCAGCTTCACGAATGAACTTCCTTTCTGGAGCCACCGTCGCTTTCGAGGCGGACGATATTGCACGTTACGTCCGTTGTCAATTCATCGCCGTGCAGCGACCTCCGATGGGTTTGACTTTCGCCTTCCATGTCAGCTTTGCGGAACCCATTCTTGCTGACCCATACTCTCCCGCCGAACCGAGGCCGCTTTCGCGTGACGCGTAAACGAAAGAGGTGGGTCATCTGCATTCAGACATGTCCCCACACTCCATTGAGTATTTCGAGGGGTCAATCCTGAGGCTGACTCGAACATCTCTTTCCACGCTTCATCCACACTTGGGGAATTCGTACCTTATGTTCCCAAACTTGATGTGATGAAACACTTGATGACACTTGTTGCGCTGCTCGTCTCGACGGCTGCTGTGGCGCAAATCCCGATGCTTCCTTGGAATCCTGATGAGAACGGAGACCACTTTATCGGCTTGCCTGACTTGCTTGGCTTGTTGACCGTCTACGGACAGGAATTTGAGAACGCGATTGTTTCTGAGGATGGCGAGAGCGCGATCATGTACATGGGTAATATGGGTCTGTTGCAATGCGACTATGCCTGTCAAAACCTCCCAGGCTTCTGGAACATGCCAAGTCCACCTGAATTGACACCCGTGCTTAATGTCGATAACGCTTGGATTGCAATTGATTGGTCTCAAGAGCCTTTGATGAGTGGTACATACGGCTACCTATATCCCTTTTTTGACAACGGAAAGATTCGGGCCACGCCATTCATCGACAGCGAGAATGTCAGCTGCTACTGCACCGCCAAGCAATTGCCGAGGGTGGAGTACTTCAGATGCAATGCCCAAATACCCGGAGGATTTGTTCAGTGCTGCAACAATAAAGTAGCTGAAGGTTGGTATCCTCTCGGCGGAATCGCTCTTGATCAAATTGGTGGCAGTATTGAAAGCCAAGCCTTCTGGCGCTTCGCCCAGTGATCCAAAACACTTGACGACATGAAGAAGCTCTCTTTTTTGATCTTAGCCTTGTGCTCTTTCGTCTCAGCGGCTGTTGCGCAATACCCGCTTATTGTTGAATCCTATCCTGCAGTGGCTGTTGAGGATGCCACGACATACAGATTTTATGTCGAGATGGAGAGCCAAACGGACAAATTAGCCGCGGTTTACGGCAACAATCAATCTACACTATCTGTTGTTGCGCCCGGGAAGTTCAACTCCCCAATTAACACAGAGTGGAACGCTTCGGGCATCAACCCAGCGTTCTTGCCCGTGTTCCCAGAACTTGCTGACGACTCGTACGCCACAATTGGCTTGATGGGTCCCGCTTCAACGTCAGGCATTGCAGGTGCTTCTGACCCCATTATTTTAGAAGATGGCAACCAACCAATTTCGCCATTTTTCATTTCTGGTGGGTACTTATTGTTGAGCGACACACAAATTGGAGCGAGTTGGTTTGCCTTGCCCTCAGATCAGAATTCTTATCCCCAAGGCGATGATTTGAGAGTTTTAATCATGCAAATCACTTCTTTGGGCTCTATACCTCCGTCAGGTCAACTGAACTATCAGGTTTGCCCCAACGTCAACGGCGGCAATTGTCAGAAATGGAACACTATTTTCGACGGCACAGGCAGTTTCCAAGGCGAGTTATTTGTAGATGTCCTTGGGTGTATGGATGAAACAGCATGCAACTACAATCCTGAAGCGAATTTGCAGCCTATCGACGCCTGTGATTTTGGCAATGCTGAGGACTACGATGAGTGCGGAATATGCAATGGTCCTGGTGCCATTTATGCGTGCGGTTGCTCTGACATCCCCGAAGGCGACTGCGATTGCGAAGGGAATGTCATAGACGACTGCGGAGTTTGTGGCGGAAACAATCTTCAATGCTATGGATGCACAGATGTGAGCGCTTGCAACTATGAGGCAATTGCATCCTTGGATGATGGCTCTTGTCTTTATCTAGATGCCGTTGGGGTATGCGGAGGCTCTTGTGAAGCAGATGTGGATGCCGATGGCATTTGTGACGATATCGATGATTGCATCGGTGCGTACGATGCTTGCGGCGTATGCAATGGCCCGGGTGCCATCTATGAATGCGGATGTGGGGACATTCCCGCTGGTGATTGCGATTGTGATGAAAACGTTCTCGACGTCTTAGGCGTCTGTGGAGGCGCTTGCGTGAGCGACAGTGATGGCAATGGTATTTGTGACGATCAAGAGATTTACGGCTGCCGCTATGAGTTGGCAGAGAACTACAACCCTGAGGCCACTCGTGACGATGACTCTTGCATCTTCCCTTGCGAAGGGGCGGTGAACATCAACGTGTTTGACTGGGACGAAGACTACGCTGTGACCGTGACAGACTTCCTCATGATGTTGTCTGTCTATGGTGATGTTGATGTCGACTTTGACGGCGTTTGGGACAGCGGAGACCTCTGTGTAGATACAGAAGCTTGCAACTACGATGTTGATCCTTCAGAAGAGTGCGCTTACATTGATGTGTTAGGCACCTGTGGAGGTGGCTGTGAGGCTGATGAAGACAACGATGGCATCTGCGATGACGTAGACACTTGTGTCGGGGTTGAAGACGAGTGCGGGGTGTGTAACGGCCCTGGTCCAACGGAAGTGGTGATTGAAAGCATCACCATTCTTTATGACAGCGTGTACCTGCCTCAGCTTGATCAGTGGTACGTCTACGAGTTTGGTGCGGATACCACGTTCACCTACACTTGCGCTCCGTTCTTTGGCGACTGCGGCGACCCAGTGAGCTATCAAGGCTACGATTACGCCACAGTGTTCATTGGCGAGCAGTGCTGGTTTGCAGAGAACCTACGCAGCGAGAAGTACGAGAACGGCGATACCATCCCGGCGGGTCTGAGCGGCACCCAGTGGGTTAACGCGACATCTGGAGCCATGGCTGTTTATGGGGAGGAGGGGAGCAGCGGTTGCTTGACTAGTAGTCCAGACGGCGATGCATGTGACGAAGTATGGTCACTGAACGAATACGGCCGCCTGTACAACTGGCATGCGGTGAATGACATCCGTGGCTTATGTCCAAGTGGCTGGCACGTCCCCACAGACGGGGAGTGGACTGTGATGACGGACGTGTTGGGCGGAGAATCCGTGGCTGGAGGCCAGATGAAGACCACCTATGGCTGGTATGACGGAGGCTGCGGCACGAACTCGAGCGGTTTTTCAGGTTTGCCGGGCGGCTACCGGTTCTTCAATGGAGTCTTCTACGACGCTGGGAACTACGGCATCTGGTGGAGTTCCTCGCCCAGTGGGTCCAGTGCATGGAGCCGATATGTGAACTACACCGGGGATTTCTTCCGCAACAACGACGTTCAGCGAAACGGCTATTCTGTGCGTTGCGTTCGGGATGCCGAGTGATTATACTTGGAAGAAGGGGTGAGCTGCAATGCGCTTGGCCCTTTGCTCTCGGGTGACCTTGATGTACCGCAAAAAGCTCTTCTCGGTCGTGTGGCCTGAAATGGCCATGATGTCGAGCGTATCAAGCCCTTGGAGATAGGCATTGGTGCAAAACGACCTGCGCGCCGTATGGGTTTGGATGAGCTCGTATTTGAGCTTCTTTTGGCTTCTGCGCACCCCTCCCTCAGTCCGTTCGATTTCAACCGCCTCGTGAAAACCTGCCATTTCTCCGAGTTTTTTGAGATTTTGATTCATCAACTGGTCACTCTGGTACGATGGCAGATGTCCATTTCTGCTGTTGATGATGTCCTCAACGACTGGATGTACTGGAATGGAGACACGTGCCCCCGTTTTTTGAGAACGAACCTCAAACATTCGAACGCCCTCGTGCTCTTTGATGTCCGTTTCGGAAAGTTTTGAAAAGTCCGAGTAGCGCAGCCCCGTGTAGCAACCCACCACAAACAAATCTCTCGTGTCACGCAAGGTTGAAGACGTTCGAAGGTCCATCGCTCTGAAGACATCAATTTCCTTTGTGGTCAAGTAGATGCTCGCCACCTCCTCTGTGAGGACCTTAAAATCTCTTCTTCGGTAGGCTTGATTCACCTCTTGACCGCGTTCCTCCGAAAACCTCAGGACTCTCTTGATCAACTTGATGAGCTTTCCGATGTAGTTCCGAGACAATCCCTCCTTGGCCCTTCCTCCACGCTCAGCTCGTGTGACGAATGACCTGTACCAATCCATGTCGATGGCCTCAAGAAGGTCATTACCATGATTGGTGGATTCTAAGAAGCTGAGGCAGGTTTTGTAGGTCTTGATTGTCCCAGCCATTTTGCGCTCACTGCCCGGCAAATCAGGACTCTCATTGTAGGCAATGAAGCGCTCGAAGGCCTCTTCAAGTGTCCAGCGATCATTCTCCCCTGAAGGTTCTCTCTCTCCTCGAAATTCAGCCAGGACTCCTCTGTAAAAGGCCTTGTCGATAACCACTTCGTTTGCCAATGCCCAAATCTCCTTGTGCTCGACACAACTTCTCAGCCTCGCAAGCTCCGCGTTCAGTGCTTGAGTCGCGTTGTTTCTGGACTTCTTGATTCGGCCAAGTTTGACATCCCACTTGGCATTGTCTGGAAGTTGCCAGCCCGTTGAAAAGCGATACTGCTCCCCACGTCGTACCGTGATGCGAACGTAAATCTGTTGGGCTCCTTTTGATTGGGAGCGGAGATAGAATGCGACCATGCGATGTCATCCAGTGTCTACATTAGTGCCTACACTTGTCCCCACAAACATCTTACATCCCTCACAAAATCAACTCAAAAACCTCAAAAATGCGCTGTAAACATTCGTTTTTGGGGATAAATGAGTTAAAAGTGGAATTTTTCTTCCATTAGCAATGAGGTCCTGATCGGACCTCAACACGCGTCTTCGAGGCCGAGTCGTTTGAGCACCGCTTGAACCTCGGCCTCGGTTTTTGTGAGCTTGGCCTGACAGAAGTCGAGCAGGGCGCTGGCGCGTTGGAGGTTGGCGGTGAGTTCGTCGATGCCCAGCTCGTTGCCTTGCATCTTGGAGAGTATGGCCTGCAATTCGGCCACGGCGTCGTCGTACGACGTGTTGGGATCGAGGGCGGTTTGGGATTCACTCATCGGAAGGCGAATTTACACGGGTCACGGCGACTTCCGCCGCGCCTTTGTTGAAGGTGAGGGTCAGGACGTCGTCGACTTGAAGGTCTTGCACGTCCCGGACGGCTTGCCCGCCTTTTCGAGCGATGGCAAACCCGCGTTCAAGGGTGCGCTTGGGGCTGAGGGCGTCGACCGTGGAGGCCAAATGCCCCATCCGCTGCAGCTGCCGCTCCAAGGCCTGTTGCGCCCTTGAAGTGAGCTGCTCTCGGGCGTGACTCAGTTTGACCCCTTCGGCAGCCAGCAGTTGCTGCGGTTGCAACTTCAGGGTCTGAAGGTCCCGAGCAAAGCGCGCCCGCTCGAAGGTCAAGCGCTGTTGCACTTGCTGTCCCATGGCAAGGCTCCACTCCAACAGCTTGGAGCGCTCGTTCAAGGCGCGATCCACCAGGAAGTCCGCCACGGCGGTGGGTGTTTTGAAGTGCAGGTGCGCCACGAGGTCGGTCACGCTCAGGTCCGTTTCGTGGCCGATGCCTGTGAGGACGGGCAGGGGCGTGCTTGAGATGGCACGGCACAACTCGAGGTCGTTGAACGCATCGAGGTCCAGCGCGGAGCCTCCGCCGCGGACCACGACGATGACGTCGGGTTGGGCGGTTTGGGCTTGCAACAAGGCCTGGATCAACGCCGCAGGCGCCTCTTTGCCTTGAACGCTCGCTGGAAACACCTCCACGTCAAACCCGAGACTCCAGTCGTTGCGAAGCAGGTGCACCCCAAAGTCCCGGAACCCCGACGTCCCCGGCGACCCCACCAACGCGATGCGCTGGATCAACGAAGGCAAGGGGAGGGCACGGTTGCGCTCGAGGGCGCCCTCGGCTTTCAAGGTGTTCAGCGTCTCCTGCTTGCGCCGTTCCGCCTCGCCCACCATGGCCGAGAGGTCGATCTCCTGAATGGCCAAACTCACGCCATAGACCGCGTGGTAATTGACCTGGCCTGTGAACACAATCTCCGTCCCTTTCGCAAGGACCTGGTCAGCGGCCTCTCCCAGTTCTTTGTGAATGGCGGCGTGTTGCGTTTTCCAAATCGTGCCCTTCATCATTGCCAAACGCTGGCCGCGGGCCTCTTCCACCAATTCCAGGTAGACGTGTCCACTCGGACTCTTGGACAGCTTGGCGATTTCCGCCTTGAACCACATGGTGCGCCCATGGGTGACCTGTTCAAGCGTCCGCTTGAGGCTTTCTCCCAGTTGAGAAAGCGTATAGATTTTTTTGGGCTCGGCACCCTGGCTCAACGGGCGGCGAGCTTCCAGGACTGACGTGTCCCTTCATCCGTCACAAAGGAGACCAAACGAAGGCCATCCGCATCCCACTTGACGTCCTGACCGGCTCTGAGGTCCTGAGCAAGGATCACACGGCCAGCGACGTCGGCAATCACCAAACGACCCGTTTGGGGTGCCTGCCACTGCCACGTTTGTCCGTTCCAATTTACCGGCGCCGTCCATGCGAGCTCGTCCAACCCCGTCACTACAGGCTCGGCTTCTGGCAATACCAGCACAGAGTTATTCACTTCATCTCCTCCTGTACCGCCGTTTCCGTTGGCCGCAATGCCAGACGCGTAGAATGTCACGTCGCCACCGCTGGATGGAGCCAGCCAAGTTGCCGAGAAGGTGTTGCCGGAACTCGCTTGGCTGTGTTCGAAAATGTGCCTGCCTTCTACGCTTTCGAGTTGTGCATTGGACGAGGGAGCGCTAAAGGTCCCTGCGTTGTTCCCACTGGCGTCGACGGCAGTGGATTGCATGCCATAGGCAGCAGCCGTTCCGTTGCTGGTATTGACGGTTATGTTCAGGACGTATTCCGTGCCTGGGAGGTAAGCCGTAACTGCTCCCGTTGAATCTGGGTGGGTTACTTCAATGGTAATCATGGTCCCGAAATCCCCGCTGTTGTGGCATTGATTACATGACGTGCCAAGTTCGCCTGTGCGATTGGCTCCTTGAATTGCAGCAACGCCGCCAGAACTGGATACCAATGCAATGGAGCAGACTGCAACCGCGCCAAAAAGGAAGAGATTTCGTTTCATACGCTCAATGTCGGAAGAATCATCCAATCAAAACCCGTATCTTTCCATAACGAGCAAACGAAACTTGAATTCACCGACCTCTCCACCGGTTTCCAATCTGGAAAAGCGTTATCAGCAATCCCGCGAGGACATGCAATACGCACGATCCATCCAATCCATGATGGCGCCCACGCCTGAACAGCTGGATGCGTTGTTTCCGCAATGCATGGTTTACGATCGGCCGATGGACAAACTCAGTGGCGATTTCGTGTTTGTGGCAGAAAACGAGGACATGTCCTACCTCGCCGCATGCGATTGCACTGGCCACGGGATGAGCGCCGCCCTAATGACAGTGTTGGCCCGTGAAAAGATGTGGCAGGCGCTAAGCAAAGCGTCAGGCCCAGCCCACTTGTTGACGCGGCTCGATGAAAAATTTCGTGCGGCCATGATGAAGGGGGACACCCACGCCATGCGCGCCATCGGGATGGGCCTCGACCTTGCCGTGATCGCCTACCAGCCCAAGTTGCAGCAGCTCAGGTTTGCCGGAGCCAAACGTCCACTTTGGGTCGTGCGCAACGGCAAGCTCCTTGAGTTCAAAGGCACCTCGCGATCCATTGGCGGCGCATACTGGCGTCAGCAACCTTTCGTGGAAACCACCCTGCAGGTTCGTCCTGGAGACTCGGTCTTCATGTTCTCGGACGGGGTGTCGGATCAATTTGGAGGTCCTCACGACCGCAAGCTCAAGTTGAAAGGCCTCCGCACCTTGATCCTGCTGCTGTCCGAATTGCCTCCCCAAGACCAACACGAGTTCATCAAGACCTGGCTCACGTCTTGGCAAGGCGACCTCCCGGCCACGGACGACCAGTTGTTGTTGTCGTTCCGCGTGCCGACCTTGGAGGAATGAAAAAGGCAATTCCTGTTTTGTTGGCGTCGTTGGTGGTGGGGTTTGTGTTGGGGTACTCGATGTACAACAAGCCGCACCGCGATTATGCCTCCGAGGAGGTGGCCAAATCATGGTCCTCCACCGAACTTGTGGAGTGGCACACGTCCCATCCAGAGTCCGAACACGTCCAATGGCAGGACCAGGTGATGCAGGTCAACGGAAATGTAACTTCGATGTCGGATCGCGGGATCGTGTTGTCTCCCGGTGTGGTGGTGACTTGGGAGGAAGGTCAGCAGCCTGCCACAGCCCCTGAAGGCGTCGTGACAATCCAGGGCCGGCTGGTGGGGTTCGACGACTTGTTTGGCGAGGTCCGAATCGACCACGCCCGCCTGATCAATGGCGCTGACTGAGCACTCGGGCCCGCCCGGACGCAACCTTCACATTTCCTTCACACCGTCCAGGCCATCATCTTGCCCCAAAACCCGTCCCTTTGCACCATGAACGCCGGTTTGACCTTCCGTTTTTGGTTCTTGGCCGTGGCAGCCTTGCTCGCCATGTCGTCGTGCCAGTCGCCGTCCACCTCCAACGCTATGCTGAATCCCACCTTGTCTGACCTCGCCTCAGCATTGATGCTGGACACTGCAGAGGTGCCTGCATCTCGCAAAACAGAGTTGAACGCTCTTGCCTCTTGGACTGCCCAAAGTCTCAAGGAGAAGGGGAGTGCCGACCTGATTTTCATTTGCACCCACAACAGCCGACGCAGCCACTTGTCGCAGGTTTGGGCCCAAACCGCGGCCGACATGCTCGCGCTCGACGGCGTCCGCACCTACAGCGGCGGCACGGAAACCAAGGCCTGCAACCCGCGGACGGTGGACGCCATGAAGCGTGCAGGCTTTGAAGTCACCACCCAGGACACGCTTCAAGGCGCGACCAACCCCACTTATTTGGTGCAGGCCGGTGCGACGTTCGAAGGCATGCCATGCTTCAGCAAGACTTACGGCCATGACGTCAATCCACAGTCCGGGTTTGCCGCGGTGATGACATGCAGCAGTGCGGACCGCGGTTGTCCCATCGTCTACGGTGCGGACGCGCGTTTTGCCGTGCCATACATCGACCCCAAGGTCAGCGACGACACGGATCAGGAGGCGGCCACCTACGACGCGCGTCTTCGCCAAATCGGAACGGAGATGCTCTACCTCATGGGCAAGGTGAAGGAGGACGTGGAGGGCCTCAAGAAAGTAGGCTGACCCAGACGTACACCGCGCCAAACGCAGTGAGGAAGGCCAATCCAAGCCACGCCCAAACCTGAAGCCACATCGGCGGCCGCGCCTCGGCAGGCATTTGGTCCGACGTGACGAGTTTCAGGTTCCACCATGCAATCAACGGAGCCACGAGGAATGACAGGGTGGTGGCCAGGTCGACCAGGACTTTCAATTGGCCTCGGAAGGCCAGCACAATGCCCAGCGCACCGCCTGCCACAAGCACCACGGCACCTCGATGCTTTGCGACGCTTCGCGGCGCATCCGTTGCCGCGGCCCAGGCGCGGTCGAGGCTTCTCGCGTAACCGTCAAGCACCGTGATGCACGTGCTGAACATGGCGCTGAATGCCGCAGCCCCCATGATCGGGGCGCTCCAATCTCCCATGGCGGATGCGTAGAGCCCTACGATGCCCGAGGCGAAGGCGGCGCTGCCGTCGGGAAGCGTGGTGGCCATGTTGTGCAGCAGCAGGGAACCCATGGTCAAGAATCCCAGCGCCAGCACCACGGAGATGCCAAAGCCCCAATTGAATTCGGTAAGCGTTTCGCGGAGGGTGGGCTTGAATC
>JAOIQU010000011.1 GCA_028141885.1 Flavobacteriales bacterium
TCCATCGCGTACCAAAAAATCGTGGAGGTCTTCCCCCAGGACGAGTGGCAAGTGGTGGATGGCCAAGAACAGCCCAAAGGCGAAGCCGCGCTCGAACCCGACGTCGCCTGAGCTCGGGCGAAGTCACACCATCCAGGACCACGCACTGTCGTACGCATCCCGGTCCTGGGCATGCTCCAAAAGCCACCCCAAAAACGGGTCTGTGCTCAGCGTTGCGCTGTCCCCAACGAGCATGCACGCCATTTTGGCCCGTGTTTGAGCCACGTGAATCCGACGATGTTCGCTGAGGAAGCCCACTTCGCCACGGTCGTTGCTGCGCGTCATGGACACGAGCATGCCGTCCCGTTCTTGACCTTGAAATCCGTCCACCGTGTGGATCGTGATGTCTGCTGAAGAGAGTGAGGGCTCCCCGTCACGCTTTCGTTCTTGCCAAAGCATCTTCAACAATTCTACCTGCGCCGAATACGGTGCCACAATGCCCAGTGACATCCCGGGGTGAAGCCCCAACCAATCGACAGCACGATCCAACACAAATTGCGCCTCATCGCGATTGGACACACTGCCGCCCTCCTCAGAACGCTGCTCGTCAAAACCACATCCGGCCGTGTCCACCCAAAGCCACGGCTTGATGCCCTTCAACTCTCGTGTCGCCACGTCGTCGTGCGCCTTCAATTTGCCTCCATAAAACCGTTCGTTGCCTGCGGACATGATGGCGGCGTGCATGCGGTGCTGGACTTCAAGCATGACGGTCTGGTCTCCATACTTGTCAATCAATCGCTCGAACATCGTCTTCTTGAGCACTTCGCCCCTCCGACTCTTCACCGTCGGAGGAAGCTGACATGGATCTCCGCAGAGCACGAGTCGATCCGCACGACGCACTGGAATGAGGGTGGCTGGAGGAAGTGCTTGCGCGGCTTCATCCACGACGGCCACGTCGAAAGTCAAGCCCCGCAATCGGCGATCGTCACACCCCACCAACGTCGCACACACCACATCGGCCTCGCGCAAAATGCGCTCCGACAAGTACGCTTCAAGGTCCTCAGCTTCTTTGCGCATGGCTCGGGCATCGGCCCTTGCTGCGCGTCTGGCTTCACGTTGTTCTGGCCCAAAATTCCGAACATACCGATCGGCCTCCCGCTGCCGTTGCTCTGCGTCCTGGCGCGTCTTCACAACCCTTCCAAACTCGGGCTGCGCCTGCACCCGTGCGTCCAACGTTCGACTGACCACGCCGTCACTGACCCTCATGGGATGCCCGAGCCTCACCACATTCAATCCCGCCTCCGCAAGGCGCTCAACCATCACATCCACAGCCATGTTCGAGGGTACCGATGCTAGCACCTTCTGTCCTGAACGCACCAAAGCTCCTATGCCGGCCACCACGGTTCGGGTTTTCCCCGTCCCAGGAGGTCCGTGCAACAGCGCAATGGGCGCTTCCGAGCACATGGTTTGGACCGCCCGAATCTGCTGCGCGTTCAACCCCTTGACATCCTGTGAATTGGTTCGCTTGGTGTCCGACGAAGTGGGCCATTCTGTGAGGCCCAAAGCCAAATCACGGAATCGTTTGCGATCCGCATCTTCCACATTCACCCAATGACTCAGGGCGTGCGCCATGGCGTTGAAACTTCGTTCGTCAGCACGGGCATCCACCGTCCATGTGATGTGCTGCACGGAAATGCCCTCGGGCCCATCACCTTCCAACACCACCTCCAACTCCATGCCGCGAGATTTCATGACCCTTGCGGGCCAAACGCCAATCTCCTCGATGTCCGCCTCGGTCCCTACTGGCTTCAAGGATATGGCACTTCCCACGCGAAACACGCCAGGCAATCCGCCCCCTTCCTTGCACTTCAGCAGCCATTTGGCCCCACCGAACGCATACGATGCGGACACCACTTCGACGGGGGACCATGTCAACCCCTCAGCCCTTCTTGCCTTGAGAGAAACTTCTTTCTGCAAGACCTCAAACCGCAGGCGCTCTTCTTCCCTTTCAGCCAGCAAGGCCTCCGTCCATGACGTCAACAAGTCAAGTGGATGCATGCGCGACCCCGTCAACTCAGTCCATCAAGTGGAAGATGCCTTCAAACGTGAATGGACCTTTGCCTTCGTATTCCACACGCTCTCCGTTGATGTCTGTCACCACTAGCGGTCCCTCTTCCACAGGGATCGTCAAGATGTAGTAGTAAACCCCAGAGCTGGCCCCGTCTGCTACGCAATCCCACGTGGGAGAAGCACCGAAGTCGTCGCTTTCAAAAACCACAGTTCCCCACCGATTCAAAATGGTGATTTCCACGTCATCGTAGGACTGGATGCCCGGAATGCGGAAGTTGTCATTGTCCCCACTTGTGGAGTAAGGTGTGACCACATTGGGAATGATGATTTCACAGGTGCCGACGGTGATGGAGCTGGTGGTGGCACAAAGCAATCCGGGAAAGTCGTCGTACGACTGAGAGATGTTCGCTTGGAACGACTGCGGGGCATTCATGCCCGACACCGTCACCTCAGCACCCAGCGTGTCACTCAAAAACGGACTTGCGCCCCATTCGACGGTCAAATCAGCAGGGTCCGCGCCGGCCACAACCACGTCCAACTCCACAGGCACCCCACAGAAAATTTCTGAAGACGCTTCGATGGTCGCATCGAAGGCGACATAGTCCACCGTTACGTTTTGGGTGAACTCACAGCCAAAGTTGTTGACGGCATGTGCGGTGTACGTTTCTGTCCCCGGCGTGTTCATGGTGACACTGACATCGGGACAATCCCACTGTCCACTGAACACCACGTGCTCGTCTTGGTCAGCTGTCGTCCAATATGTGCTGTCGCATTCCATCCCGAACTCAGGCGTGAAACTCTGCTCAACGGGATACAGGCTGTCTGCAAATTGGATGCCCCATCCAAAGACAAAGCCATTGTCAGAACCCAACAAGTCACAGATTTCAATTTGCCAGACGCCATTGAGCGGACAGCCATCGAGATTGGCAAAGGTTTGGACACTTTCATAGGTGCCTGCGGGCAGCGTTCCAAGTCCTGCATTGTCGCTCCAGGTTCCATTGGTGGCATCCGGGGCCCACGAGTAGTCATATCCAATCCCTGGTGTATTTGGATCCGCATCGTTGTCGACTGGTTCTCCGAGGAATGTGTTCGTGCCGCCCTGGTCATGAACTTGAATCGACTGACCGTTCGGACAAATGAACGAGATGATCAAATCCCCCATGTAACTGTGCTCAAAATTCATGAAGAGCTGTTCCACTTCGGCGCTCGCGTCGCCAATGGTTTGGCCCGGAATGAATTGGGTGAATGTGAGCTCGCTCGAGAAACACTCTCCAACAATGTCCGGAATGAACAATCCATCTCCGAAGTCGGCACTCGGGGCAAGCACAAACTCCTGACCCTCCACCACAACCTCCAATTCGACCTCATCACCAGTGCAGGCTGTCCGTTGCAGTGGCTCGATGCCCCAAACAGGCTCGTTGCTGACATGCACCATGTAGTTGGTCAAATCGATGCTCTCGCAACCAGCATCGTCAACCAAGCTCATTTGAACTCGGTAAATGCCGGGGTCGTCGTAGGTGTGGGTGGCCACCCCAGCCTCCGTGGTTTCCTCCACAGTCTGATCGCCATTCCAATCCCAGTTCCATGTGGTGATGGTCGCAGATCCTGAACTGAACGACGTGGTGCCATCAAACACAATCTCCTCTCCTGGGCAAGCCCTTAGTGGCGAGGGTGAAGTCGGGTTCAACACCGGTACCGGCACCGAACACGGCTGTCCGCAGTTGATGCTGAAGGCAAAATCACCTTCAACATCTGCACCAGAGCCACTCGTGAAGGTGATGGTCAGGCAGCCAGTCGGATTCCCGATTCCGGCAACGTAAGTGTTGCCCGCCAATTGACCGTTGGTGCCTTGCGCCAAGAGGGCCGAAAACGTGGTCTCCCCGTCGTACACACTGACGGTCGAAGTCGGATCCAAGTCGAAAACCTGCCACTCGATCCAAACCGTTTCTTCACCATCTGGCGGGCAGATGGTGACGCTGTGGGTTTCATCTGGACCGTATCCTGCAGCGCTTCCACCTGAATCGGTAACCACCCCTTCACAACCTTCAATCAACTCGACGTCAGCGATGCTGACTTGGGCTTGAATCACAACCGCAAAAGACATTGCGCAGAGGGACCAAGCGGCACGCAAAATATGCTTTTTCATGAAGTTCATCGGTTCAATTGGGCGTTGGCATTGATGAGGTAGCGCACCTCCAGTTTGTCCAAGAAGGCTTTTGGCAAGAGCTTAACGAAACCGCCTGACTGGCAAGGATGGAATGACGTGTGCTCAGTGTGCACGAGTTCACCCGACAGCAACAACTGTTCAATGCCTTCACATGCCAAGACTTCAGACTTAGCCGGTTCGACACCTTCTTTCAGGGACCCAACCAAAACCCAGCCTTGCGTGATCATGACCGCTTCTCGTACGTGATCCATCCAAGCGTCCTGGAGTGTCGCTTCGCTCAATCCGTGATGCTTGGCCACCACCGACATACCTGGGAGCTCCAACGCCTTTTGAGCTTGTGTTTTGCTCGGTGCAAACGACGACAACAGCGCCGCAATGGCCATGGTCAACACCATCCGCGGTGTGTCGAATGGTTGACTCGTTGAGATGCGAACTTTCATGCCGCCCAAGATACTCGACAAAAGTCCATGAGACTCGTTTGCGCATGTCCATCAAAAAAGTTTGTGCGTGAGAAAATCTGACTATCTTTGCCCCCCCTTAACGAAGGAGAACGACCTGGTAGCTCAGCTGGTTAGAGCATCTCACTTTTAATGAGAGGGTCCTGGGTTCGAGTCCCAGCCGGGTCACAAAAGGCACATCAAGCCTTGCACCGCCCAGGTGCTGAAATTGGTAGACAGGCATGGTTGAGGGCCATGTGTCCGTTTAGGGCGTGTGGGTTCGAGTCCCACCCTGGGCACGAAAAGCGAGCTGCGAAAAGCACTCGCTTTTTTTGTGCCTCAGATTTTTCATCCAACTGAGATGCGAATGGACAGATATGGTGGATATTGAGAACCAAACCAACCTCATGACCACTCCTGCATCACCTTGGCATGCTGATGTCCGAAGCCGTTTTGAAGGCATTTTCGAGGCCACGTTGCTCGAAGAAATCATCGAACACGGGCACCACATGAACGTCCCAGCCGGGGCCTTGCTCATGGATGTTGGGCAACAAATGGATGCAGTCCCTCTTCTCCTCGATGGTGCGATCAAAATCATGAGACTGGATTCCGAAGGAGACGAAATGCTCCTCTATTTCCTCGAATCTGGCGACAGTTGTGCGCTCTCGATGGGCTCTTACATGGGGGCGTCCAAAAGCAGCATCCGAGCTGTCACTGAGCGCGACACGTCACTGGTGATGGTCCCGGTCGGCGTGGGCCAAGGATGGATGAAGACCTTCACCTCGTGGTCGGCGTTTGTCTTGGAGAGTTACCAAACGCGATTGGAGGAGATGCTCGATGCGATTGATGCGCTCGCATTCATGGACCTTCCGACGCGTCTTCGCAGATACCTGTTGGACAAAGTCAAAATCCAGGGCAACATGACGTTGCAAACCACCCATCAGGAAATCGCTAACGACCTGCACACCTCGCGAGTGGTGGTATCTCGGTTGCTGAAAAGCCTCGAAAAGGAAGGGGTGTTGTCTCTCCACCGCAACGCCTTGGAGATGAAGGAATATTGAATCAAGCGCAACCCGCGTCACACGGCTTCGAAAGCTTGGACGCTACCTTCGCGAGACACCCGCATCTCGTTGTTTTGCGCATCCAAGAAATTTTCCCCTCAGCCAAGTGGCTTCCGAATTATTCCAGTGCCGACTGGCGCGGAGATTGGCCCACAGGACTGACCGTGGGCGTCATGCTGATTCCACAGGGCATGGCGTATGCCATGATCGCAGGTTTGCCCGTCGTCTACGGCTTGTACGCTGCGCTGTTGCCCCAAATCATCTATGGATTTCTCGGCACCTCCCGCCATTTGGCTGTAGGACCTGTGGCGATGGACAGCCTTTTGGTAGCGGCAGGCCTCACTGGCATTGCCGTGGCGGGCACAGAACACTACATCGCCCTGGCGCTGCTGCTGGCATTGATGATGGGCTCTCTCCAATTGGGCATGGGTGCGTTGCGTCTGGGGTTTTTGGTGAATTTTCTTTCAAAGCCTGTCATCAGCGGGTTCACAAGTGCGGCTGCGCTGATCATCGGCTTGAATCAATTCCCTCACATGCTCGGTGTTTCGAGGGTGCAAAGCAATCACTTGCATCACGTTGTAGCTGGGTTGATTGAAGCGCTGCCAGACGTGAGCATGCCGACGTTGGCCGTGGGGTTGGCCGCCATTGTGGTCTTGCTCGCACTCAAAACATGGTCGCCCATATTGCCGGGAGCCTTGGTGGTTGTGGTGTCGAGCATCCTTGTGTCTTGGTTGGTTGGGTTCGAAGAGATGGGCATCAAGGTCGTCGGCCACATCCCTGAAGGTCTTCCCTCCTTTGCCATGCCACTTTGGAGCGTGGCAGATGCCCAACGCCTCCTCCCCATTGCACTGACGCTGTCGATCGTGGCCTTCATGGAAGCCATCAGCGTGGCCAAAGCCATTGAAGATCATCAAGGCTACCCCGTTGACGCCAACCAAGAGTTGCGCGCGCTTGGTGTGGCCAACATCGTGGGCTCCATGTTTCAGAGCTATCCCACGACGGGTGGATTTTCCCGAACCGCCGTCGCCGAACAAGCGGGCGGAAGGACACCCGTCACCTCTTGGATCGCGGCCTCGGTGGTTAGCCTGACCCTGTTTGCCCTCACACCCCTGTTCTATCATTTGCCCAACGCAGTGCTCGCCGCCATTGTGATGGTGGCCGTGGCTGGGCTTGTGGATGCCCGATACCCCCTCACACTTTGGAAACAGGATCGGCTTGAAGCCATGATCCTTGGCGTGACCGTCTTGGCCACATTGACAGTCAGCCTCCCCATCGGCATTGGGGTTGGCATCTTGCTGGCCCTGGCACTCGCCGTACAGCGGATGATGTTGCCGCACGTCGCCGTGCTTGGCAATGTCGAAGGGGTGTTCAGAAATGTGGAGCGATTTCCTCACGCCCAGACCGAACCCGACGTCCTCGTGGTGCGCTATGACGGAGCGTTGAATTTCGCGAACCAAGCGCACTTCCGAAGCACGCTCAATCGCCTCGTCCTTCAAAGGGATCCGGAACTTCGGCTCGTGGTGATTCAAGCTGACACCATGTCTTACATGGACGCTTCGGCGCGCGCCACCATGCACAGTGTGGTCAAGGAATGGCGACAAAAGGGTGTGAAACTGTGCCTCGCCGGGGTCATTGGGCCAGTGAGGGATGCGCTTGCTGCAGACGGTCTGTTGGAAGGTGATGACGTGTGCTTCCAGCTCAACGTCGACGACGCCCTCGCCGAGTACCGCAAGCCAGGCACTGTGTCACAGTCGCACCAAGACATGGCCCAACAACACAGCTGACCAGCCCCTTGACACGGTGCACCCCGAGGCGCAATCTTGTGTGACCCAAGTCAACACCGTGGGAGGAATTCGCGCTCTACTTTTGAACCACAAACAACGAACGACATGGAAGTCAAGCAGATTTACACAGGTTGCCTGGCCCAAGGGGCTTACTACATTGAGAGCAACGGCGAAGTGGCCATCGTCGACCCGCTGCGCGAGGTGCAACCGTACATCGATCTGGCGCACGAGCGCGGTGCAACGATCAAGTATGTCCTGGAGACGCACTTTCACGCGGACTTCGTTTCGGGTCACGTGACGTTGTCGGAAAAGACGGGAGCTCCGATTGTGTTTGGCCCCCATGCTGCTCCTGGATTTGACGTTCACACCGCCAAAGACGGCGAACGCCTGCAACTCGGCAACGTGGAAATCGAGGTGTTGCACACCCCTGGCCACACCATGGAAAGCACAACGTATTTGTTGCGCGATGAGGACGGAAAACCGCACGCCATCTTCTCGGGTGATACCCTGTTTTTGGGCGATGTGGGGCGACCTGATTTGGCCCAAAAAAGCGACCTCACCATCGAGGACCTCGCCAACCACCTCTACGACAGCCTGCGCAACAAAATCATGACGTTGCCGGACGACACCATCGTCTACCCTGGCCACGGTGCTGGTTCAGCTTGCGGCAAGAACATGAGCAAGGAAACGGTGGGGAGCATTGGCGATCAGAAAGTGACCAACTACGCTCTCCGTGCGGACATGACCCGCGCAGAATTCATCAAGGAAGTCACCGACGGATTGGCGCCACCTCCAGGGTATTTCCCGATGAATGTGGCCATGAACAAGCAGGGCTACGACAACATCGAAGACGTGATCTCACGTGGCACCCAAGAACTGTCACCCGAGGCGTTCGAAGCCGCGGCCAACGAAACGGAGGCCGTGATGCTCGACATCCGTTCCACCCAAGAATTCATTGAGCAGCACATTCCTCGCTCAACCTTCATTGGCCTTGCGGGAGGATTCGCCCCTTGGGTGGGCGCCATGATTGTGGACGTCAAGCAGCCCATTTTGTTGGTTGCAAACGAAAACCAAATCGAAGAGGCCATCACGCGCTTGTCTCGTGTCGGCTTCGACAACGTCCTCGGCTACTTGAAAGGTGGCCTTGACGCTTGGGTGGAAGCCGGCAAGGAAACAGATGGCATTGAAACGGTGAACGCCGAAGCCTTCGCAAGCGTGCTCAAAACCACCCCTGAAGCGAAAGTGGTGGACGTCCGAAAAGACGGTGAGTACCTCTCTGAGCATGTGGAGGGAGCGATCCACGCGTCCCTGGAGTTCTTGGGAAGCAACATGGACCGCATCCCCAAAGACGAACCGTTCTACCTGTACTGTGCGGGCGGCTACCGCAGCCTCATCGCGAACTCCATGTTGAAGGCGCGAGGGTACCACAATGCCATTGACGTGCTGGGGGGCTTCAATGCCATCGCAAAGACGGACGCCCCCAAGTCCGACTACGTCTGCCCCAGCACGCTCTGAGCGGCCCACGACGGCCAGATGAACTGTGAATCAGAACACCTGATGCCGAGCAACAAGGCGGTGAAATTTGTCATGAGTTTCTCTACCTTTGCGGCCCACTTACCCGGGTGGCGAAATTGGTAGACGCGCAGTCTTCAGGCGGCTGTGCCTTCGGGCGTGCTGGTTCGAGTCCAGTTCCGGGTACTCCAAAACCTCACCATCTGGTGGGGTTTTTTTGTGACCTCCTTTGTTCAGAAAAAGGGCCTCGAGCCCAACGGACCTGGTGGACACCCCTACTTTTGCGCCATGGTCCAAGGTGAAGACTTCAGAGCGCCCTCACAAGGCAAACACGCCCTCTCTCGACGTGATGGCAAACCCGTGGTCATTGCGGGACCCTGCAGTGCAGAATCCAGAGCGCAAGTCTTGGACGCCGCAAGGCAGCTTGCCGCCCATGACCACGTGCGCTTTTTGCGCGCAGGGCTTTGGAAACCTCGCACAAGACCCAACAGCTTCGAAGGTCGTGGCGCAGTGGGGCTTGATTGGTTGATGGAGGCGCAACGAGAGACGGGCTTGCAGGCCATGACTGAAGTCGCCACCCCCGCGCATGTTGAAGCTGCCCTGAAAGCGGGCATGACTGCCCTTTGGATTGGGGCAAGAACCACGGTCAGTCCATTTGCTGTCCAAGCTCTTGCTGACGCGTTGCGTGGCACGGACCTCACTGTGCTGGTCAAAAATCCGATGCATGCCGACCTCAAGTTGTGGATGGGCGCCATCGAACGCATGGCAAAATCCATCAAAGGAGAGGTTGGGGCATTGCATCGAGGGTTCTCGAGCTACGGACGAACGGACTTCCGCAATGCCCCCATGTGGGAAATCCCAATCGCACTGAAGGCCGAAATGCCCGACATGGCCATGCTCTGCGATCCTTCGCACATCGCAGGCAGACCAGAGCTCTTGCAAAAGGTGGCCCAACGTGCCATGAACCTCGGCATGGATGGCCTGATGCTGGAATCGCATCCTGACCCGTCTGTTGCCTTGAGTGACGCGGAGCAACAAATCCAACCCGCTGAACTGCACAGGATCCTTTCGTCTTTGGACATTCCCACCAAGTCGTTGGACAACAGCCAAGACCACGACGAATTGGAAGGAATGCGACTTCAGATTGACAGTGTCGACGAGCAATTGATGCAACTTCTGAGCAAACGCATGGAACTCGCCAAGTCGATCGGCGTGGTCAAGCATCGCAACCGTTGGTCCTTGCTCAGCGTTGGACGTTGGCGCGAAATCATTGCCAGCCGAACCGAATGGGGCAGTCAACTTGGTTTGAGCCGAGAATTCTTGGCCAAAATCCTCGCGTCTGTGCACGAAGAAAGCATCCGCGTACAAGGTGACGAGGCCGATGAACGTCGAGCCGAGCAAAAAAAATGAGGGTTTTAACAATTTGATTAACAACAAACTAAACGCCATGTGGCGTTTTTTTTTGTCCCAACTGTAACCAATTCAAACCAAGGGGCGTAATGGAACTCGGTTTTGGTTAACCGCGCTTTTCGAAGCGCATGAATCAGGCGATTTGGTTAAAGGGACACCTCAAACGTGAGGGTCCCTTTTTTCATTCAAGTGAACATGGCAATCCAAATCGAACGACTCAGCCGGTAAATGATTGGAAGCAAGACCACCAGCAGGGTGATGCCAGTGATCAAATAGGTCCCAGGATGCGTGAACATGCCAAACTCCATCCACCCCCACGCATCAAAACACATCAAGGCCACTAGCAAAGCGATCCAAAGCGCCACAGTCAACGCGTAACTCACGTAAGCAGCGCCAAAGTAAAAGCCAGGCTCTCTCTCAAAATCCTCCTTGCAAGACGGACAAGCGGCATGCATTTTGGCGGTGTGTTTGAGGTTGTATGCGTTGCCATGCACGAACAAACGGCCTTGCCCACATTTGGGACAACGGTTGCGCAGGATCCACTTGAGTTTGGCCATGCACAAATGTGCCGCATTTCCCTCAACTCGAGGTAACCGAGGTCACGCTTTGTCTGCGTTTCTGCCCTCCACGAATCAACGCTTCAGCAGGCGGTAGTTGGCATAGTTGGGGTTGATGCTCAAATGCTTCAGCACCGATTTGAAACGCTCTTTCAAGGTCCATGTGTTCGACACAGGATCGAAGGAGAACCTCCAATTCATGCGTGCCACTCGAGGCTTCATCACTTTCGGGTGGGTGCCCTCAAATCGAGAGAGCGACCTGATGTGTGCCTCGTATTCAAAGGATTCAGGTCCCACGATGTGTTCCTCAACCCAAGCGTCGTCATGCCAAAGCTTGTTGAATTGGATCCGCTTCTCCTGCATCACCTTTGGCGGCTTCACCCAACCGTAGTGATGAATCCAGGCATCCACGGGCACCACGCGCAACAGCTCGTTGTTTCGAACCCTGAACCCTTGTGCATCCCGGAAAGATTTGATGGAAGGCAGCGCCCGAACCACCCTGACTTCGTGGGCATACCACCTGTCGGAGGCGCCGACAAAGTCGTACGACCCGTAGAAGTGCCTGTAATTGAACAGCAACCCGTCCACCTCGCGGTCATGGAGGTGTGAGGACATGGCCGCTCGCACCTTGGGGAGGTCATCCTCGTGCATGACTTCGTCGCCCTGGATGTACACCGCCCAATCGGCGTGTTTCGAAATGGCGGCATAGGCCTTGTCTGTTTCTGCGGCAAGCACCTTCCCGCCTTCGCGCAACGATGGGTCCCAAACGGTGTCGACAATGCGGATTTTGTCAGAATCGATGCCTTCAATCAGCGTCCTGGTCCCATCGTCCGCATCTCCAACAGCCACCACCACCTCGTCGCACAACGGCAAGATGCTTTGAATCGCCTCAACAATGGGATAATCAAAGCGGACAGCCTGATTGATGAAGGTGAATCCTGAAACAAACACAACCGGTCAATTCGTTGCCCCCTGTTGCAACCGATGCAACTCTGCGTAGCGTCCACCACGTTCCAAAAGGCCATTGTGGTCGCCTTGTTCCACCACGACACCACCCTCCATGACCGCAATGATGTCGGCATCTCGAATCGTGGACATCCTGTGTGCAATGACGAGCACCGTCCTGCCCTTCAAGTTGTCTTCGAGCGCCTTTTGGACCATGGATTCGGAATTGGCATCCAAGGCGGACGTCGCTTCATCCAACAAAATCAAGTCCGCGTCCCGATACAACGCCCTTGCCAAGGCCACGCGCTGGCGCTGACCCCCACTCAATTTGCCCCCAATGTCCCCGACCATGGCATTCAATCCTTCCGGCAACGCATCTGCAAACTCAAGAACATGGGCCGCTTTGGCCGCCGCCCGAACTTTGGGCTCGTCCGGCGATGGATCTCCCAAGGCGATGTTGTCCGCAATGGACCCCTGGAACAAGATCGCGTCTTGCGTCACGACGGCAAGCCTCGATCGCCACGAGGCACCTGAAACTTCTCGGAGGTCAGTGCCATCGACGCGCAACGCCCCTGCATCGGGGTTGGCGAATTTGCTGAGGAGGTGAGCCGCCGTGGTTTTCCCTGAGCCCGAGAGCCCCACGAGGGCCACAACCTTGCCCTTGGGAATCGTCAGGGTCAAGCCATTCAACGCAGGCACGTCTTGTCCAGGGTAACGATAGACCACCTCTTCAAACGTCAACGCTTGCGCCATTCTCGGCGCCTGTTGACCTGATTCTCCGAGGTCGGCGTCTTCCTTCTCGGACGATTCAAACAACGAATGGAGTCGATCGAGTGAGGCTGCACCCTTGGACACCCTGAAGTACCCGTCTGAAAGGGACCGCGCGGGCGGGATGATTTGGGAAAACACCACGAGATAGCCGATGAACCAATCTCCTGACAAGGCGGAATCTCCTGCAAGGACCAAGGACCCTCCGTAAGCGAGGAGCAAGGCCATCACGGACAGGGAAATCACTTCGCTCATCGGAGACGACATGCTTTCTCGACGATGCATTCGGCGCATGGCCTTGAAGTGACCGTGGTTTCGAGTCTCATACGCATGGGCGAAATGCGATTCAGCATTGAACGCCTTGATGATGCGCATCCCAAGCAAAGTCTCTTCAAGGACGGAGACCAATTGCCCCAATTCCTCTTTGCCGCGTTGCGCGTGGCGCTTCAAACGTTTGGACCAACGGCTGATCAAAAAGCCTGTCACAGGCAAAAGGACAAACGCGAACAACGTCAATTTCCAACTCAGCGCCAACAGCGTCACCAGACTCACAATCAACATTAAAGGCGCTTTGAGCAAGGCTTCCAGCGAACCAATGACAGAGTGTTCAACCTCCATCAAGTCATGCGTGAATCGACTCATGACATCCCCCCTTTTGGACTCGGAGAACCACGCCATGGGCATGTCCATCAATTGGGCGTAGAGCGATTGGCGCAAGTCGCGGCTGACCCCCGTTCTGATTCCGGCCATAACATACAAGGCGGCGTAATGGACGGCGTTTTTCAAGATGGCCAGCACCACCATCGAAGAGCACAACATGCCCAAGGCGTTTGCGGCTCCCTCCGATTGAACATAGGCGTCAAACGCCCCGCTCAAATCGGCGAGAAACCCGTCTTGCTGCTGGCGTTCGGTTGGCGCGCCGGACGCAAACAAAATGCGCAAGAAGGGCACCACCGAGAGGAACGTGAACAACGAAAGTGTGGCACTGAGTGCATGCAACACCCCCATGAGCACCACGCTGCTTCGCTGGTGCTTGATCAAAGGAATCAAGGCCGAAATGGCCTTCATCCGCGCACCAAGTTTTGGGCAAACCCGAGGTAATTCGCCGGCGTGATGTTCCTCAATTCAGCCTTCAGGCCATCACCGACATCGAGCCCTTCGATGAATTCTGCCATGACCTCGGAGGTGATCCGACCGTGGGTGCGGGTCAGCGCTTTGAGCGCCTCATAAGGCTCGGGGTAGGCCTCCCGACGCAGGATGGTTTGGATGGCTTCAGCCACAATGGCCCAATTGTTCTCTAGATCGGCAGCGAGCTTGTCCTCGTTCAGCACGAGTTTGCCAAGGCCTTTCCGCGTGGCGTTCATGGCAATCAAACTGTGACCAAGAGGCACCCCCAAATTTCTCAGCACGGTGCTGTCTGTCAAATCGCGCTGCAACCTCGAGATGGGCAACTTTTCCGCGAAATGCGAAAGCAGCGCATTGGCCACACCGAGGTTGCCTTCGCTGTTTTCGAAATCGATGGGGTTCACTTTGTGTGGCATTGCAGACGACCCCACTTCCCCTTCCACGATCTTCTGCTTGAAGTAATCCATGGAGATGTACGTCCAAATGTCCCGGTCCAAATCGATCAGCACAGTGTGAATGCGACGAAGGGCATCGCACCACGCCGCAAGGTGATCGTACGGCTCGATTTGGGTGGTCACTTCTGTTCTCGTCAAACCGAGGCACCCCTCCACAAATTCACGTCCAAATTGTGGCCAGTCCACGTCGGGATATGCCACATGGTGCGCATTGAATTGTCCCGTTGCACCGCCAAACTTGGCCGCATACGTGGCCGAAGCCAAGGACTCTCGCTGTCCACGAAGGCGATCCACAAAGACTTGGATTTCTTTCCCCAGCGTGACCGGCGAAGCGGGCTGTCCGTGTGTGCGCGCCAACATGGGCACCGATTTCCACGTGGTGGCCAACGCTGCGAGGTCGGCGACCAAAGTGTCCAGCAAGGGCATCACCGCCTGTTCAGTGGCGCGCTTCAGGGACAGCGGAATGGCCGTGTTATTCACGTCTTGTGACGTCAACCCAAAATGCACAAACTCTTTCCATGCTCCAACTCCAAGACGCTCCATGGCGTCTTTGACGAAGTACTCCACCGCTTTCACGTCGTGGTTGGTGATGCGCTCCTTGTCCTTCACCCACTGGGCGTCTGCCTCGTTGAAATTGCGGTGAATGTCGCGGCAAGCTTCGACTTTGTCTTGCGGGAAATCCGCGAGTTGAGGGAGGGGCATGGCGACCAACGCCAAAAAATATTCCACTTCAACCTCCACGCGGTGGCGAATCAGTCCGAGCTCGGACATCCATGGGGCAAGCGAAGCAGTGTGGCGACGGTAGCGACCGTCAACGGGAGAAATGGCGTCAAGCATGTGCTGGAATCAAAGCCCAAAGGTACTCAAGTGGCATGAGCCATGTCTACCTTGGCACCATGCGTTTGCACACGATTCACACCGGGAATTTCAAATTGGATGGCGGGGCGATGTTTGGGGTGGTGCCCCAGCAACTTTGGGCGAGGACCAATCCGCCTGACGCCCAAAATTTGTGCACATGGGCCATGCGTTCTCTGCTGGTGGAAGTCGGCAATCGCCTCGTGCTTGTGGATTGTGGCATTGGGGACAAGCAATCGGAGAAGTTCTTCAGCCATTACCACTTGCATGGCGACCATTCCCTGGATCGAAGCTTGAACGCGGCAGGCTTTGCACGTGAGGACATCACCGACGTGTTCCTGACCCACCTTCACTTCGACCACGTTGGAGGGGCCGTGCACAGACGTCCCGATGGCGTGCTCGTCCCCAGCTTTCCCAACGCCACCTACTGGTCCAACGAAGCGCATTGGCAGTGGGCCGTCGAACCCAATGCCCGCGAGAAAGCGTCTTTTTTGTCCGAAAACCTCCTGCCCCTTGCGGAAAGCGGCCAACTCAAGTGGGTTCCACGCGAAGGCCGGATGTCCAAGGATGTCCTCGGAATCCAGGGGTGGGATGTCTTTTTTGCCGACGGTCACACCGAAAGCCAAATGATTCCGTTGCTTCGCATGCCCGACGGGCCCACCCTGGCATTCATGGCGGACTTGCTTCCCAGCACGGGCCACATTCCGCTGGCGTACGTCATGGGTTACGACACGCGTCCCCTGCTCACATTGGACGAAAAAAAGGCCTTTCTGGATGCGGCGGCCCACGAAGAATGGGTGCTGTTCTTGGAGCACGACGCCGTCCATGCGGCTTGCACCGTCCAGCACACACCCAAGGGCGTGCGCCTTCGCGAAGCTGCGCCTTCGTGGCGTGAATTGGTGGGATGAACTTGTATCAGAGTCCCGCCATAATGCGAGCGGGGAGCCCGGGGCCTTCGTAGATCATGCCCGAATAGACCTGCACCAGGCTCGCGCCTGCTTCCAATTTCTCACGTGCCGATTCAGGGCCGTCGATCCCTCCAACCCCGATGATGGGAAATCGACCTTGACCCTTCGCTGCAAGGTGCTTCACCACTTCAGTGGCTCGAGCCCGCACGGGGACGCCACTCACCCCGCCAGCGCCCATGCGCGCCACTTCTTCCTCCGACGTCTTCAAGCCCTCGCGCGAAATCGTGGTATTTGTGGCCACAACACCATCCACCTTTTCCTCCAGCACGATGTCCACAATGTCGTCCAACTGGCCGTCCGTCAAATCCGGAGCAATCTTCAAGAACACAGGACGGTGTCCAGGGTGCGATTGGTTCCTGGCCACCACCGCACGTAGCAATTTTGACAACGGCTCTTTTTCCTGCAACTCCCTCAGGCCCGGAGTGTTAGGCGAACTCACATTGACCACAAAGTAATCGACGTGGGCATGCAATGCGTCCACACAAGCCAGGTAATCCTCCTCCGCCTTGTCGTTGGGCGTGATTTTGTTCTTCCCAATGTTGCCACCCACCACCAACCCTTCTGGGCGGCGCACCAACCGACCTGCGGCCGGGTACAACCCTTCGTTATTGAACCCCATGCGATTCAAGATGCCTCGATCTTCCTTCAAACGAAACAAACGTGGTTGGGGGTTGCCGCTTTGCGCGCGGGGAGTGACTGTGCCAATCTCGACAAAACCGAAGCCCAGCATCTGCAAGGCGGGCAACCAGCGGGCGTCCTTGTCAAACCCCGCCGCGAGCCCCACAGGATTGGGAAACGTCAGTCCCGCGACGGTCACCGCGCGACCGGCATTGCGTTTGGCCGCTTTGCGACGCATCCACCAACCCACCCCTGGAACCTTGCTGGCCAAGACGAGAAGGTCCATGGCCAAGTAATGCGCACGCTCCGGGGACAGCCGGAAAAACAGAGGTTTCAGGATGCTTTCATACACGCCGCGAAATTAATTCCAGGCCATGTGCGAAGGCCCATTTTGTGGAAAACCCTGTTGATAGCGTTCACGAATCGCACCTTTCCTCACCCAAAATAGAAACCTAGCTTTGAATCCCAAGGATGAAGAACCTTGGATTACTGAGCTGGCTCTCAAGGAAAAAACTCACCGACGAACAGGTGGCGAACATTTTCGTCAACACTTCGTTCGACACGGTCGAGCAAGGCTGGCCTCAGGTGGCTGCCTTCCTCAACGCCGCTCCCGAGTTCGACACGCCTCCCCAACTCGATCCAGAGGATTACGGAAAGTTTTTGATGATTGTGGTTTCGGCAAACTTGGGCCTGATTCCCAAACACTTTGATCCAGGCGTCGATCGCGCGATCATTCAACGGTGCTGCGCAAAGTTTGGGTTTGCCTTGGGACTCCCTCCTGACACGTTCGCACGCAAGGTCAAGGAATTCAGGGCTTTCATGAAGGACATCAACCGGCCGAGCAAGAACACCCTCACGGCCATGACCCGGGCCGTTTGCTACAAGTACGATGTCATTGCACACCAGGAGCCCTACTTCCGGGACATGAACGTGCCCAACCCCATCCTTCAGAAAAACCTGCGCGAGGTCATGGAGCATTTCCTTTGGGACTGGGAAGAATTCGTGGATCAGTACAAGGTGGTGGTGACCTCTGACAAGACCGAGGCCTGACCGTCAATCAATCATCCTTGCGATGTCGCGAGAAATGTCTTTGTCTTTGAGTGACTGACGTTTGTCGTGGAGCTTCTTGCCCTTCGCCACGGAGAATTTGAGCTTCGCGTATCCGCTCGTCGCCACGAAAATCAGCGTGGGAACCAACGTCACCCCCACATCCTTCACCTTCTTTTCCAGCTTCTTCAACTCCGTCCTCTGCAACAACAACTTCCGTTTGCGTCTGGGGTCTTGGGGCATGTACCCCGCGTTGGGGTATTCTGCAACGTACATGTTGTGAACCCAAAGTTCCCCCTTGTCGAAGCGACAATAGGACTCGGTGATGCTCGCCTTGCCCGCGCGGATCGATTTGATTTCCGACCCTGACAACACCAGCCCTGCCGTGAATTCGTCAGTCAGAAAGTACGTGTATGACGCCTTCTTGTTTTTGATGTTCACGGCCATGCCACAAAGTTACAGGACGGAAGGTTGCGTGGTCACCGCATCCGTTGGAACTTGCCTCCATGACTGACAACGCGCTTTTCCAGCTCCCCAAGGTCGAACTCCACTGCCACTTGGAACTTGCCTTCCGCAAAGTCACGCTGAAGCAGTGGGCAATTGAAAAAGGCATGGCTGTTGAGCGCGAGGCAGAATTTGAACAGGAATTTTTGGTCAAGACCCCCATGCAGGATCTCCCCTCTGTCCTGCACAAATTCCTGAACACGAGGGATGTCATCGACACCGAAGAAAAGGTGGAGCAACTGACCTACGAAGTCTGTGCCGACATGCATACCCAAAGCAACGTGCGTGTGTTGGAGCTTCGCTACGCGCCATCCTTCCTGCTCGACGCACATCCCTCCATGGACGCCGACCGCATGCTCGACGCCATCCTCAAAGGGGTGGCACGGGCTGAAGCCGAGTTTCCGATGGTGGTTGGCCTGTTGGGCTTGTTGCAACGCATCAAATCGGTCGAGGACAACGCCAATTGGTGCGATTGGATGTTGGAGCGAAAAGAACACTTTGTGGGGTTGGACCTCGCTGACGATGAAGTGAACCACCCTGCTCGGCCTTTTGCCCCCCTGTTTTTGAAGGCCAAATCCGAAGGCCTCGGGATCACCGTTCATGCAGGCGAGCCCAACGTTCCAGGCGCCGCCAACAACATTTTGATCGCCCTCGACGAACTGGGGGCCGACCGCATTGGCCACGGCGTCCAAGCCATCAAGGATTCAAATGTGGTTGAGCGACTCGCCCAGGAAGGTATTCCGCTCGAACTGTGCCCATGGAGCAACGTGTTGACCCAAGCGGTCCCCGATGTGGCCTCCCATCCGTTCAAGGCGCTCATGGATGCTGGTGTCAAGACCACGCTCAACACCGACGACCCAGGCGTGATGGACCTCACTTTGATGGACGAATGCCTGCGGGCCACTACTGAGATGGGATTGACCCTCGACGACCTGAAACAATGCAACCAATGGGCCGCAGAGGCGTCTTTCATCCCGAGAGAGCGGCTGGCCAAGGTTTGGCCTTCACTCTGATGACAATTCACATGATTCACCTCAAACAATGGGCCTCCACCTTGGCGCTGGGCACCCTTCTGAGCCTGACGACTTGGGGACAAACCCAAACATCTGGCACCTTCCTCAACACCCAGGATTCGTACCACGGCTACACCTTGTTGGACCCCATGGGCAGCACCTCAACCTACCTCATCAACAATTGCGGAGAGGTCGTGAACACGTGGTCCAGCGATCATAATTCCGGAGGTGCCTGTTACCTGCTTGAAGACGGCAGCTTGGCACGAGGATGTCGCATGGACGGAGCGTTCTCCGGCGGTGGCATCGGTGGACGCATCGAACGTCGAGCGTGGACAGGTGAACTCCTTTGGGCCCTCGATTGGGCCGACGAAGAAATGCATCACCATCACGATTTTGCGTGGATGCCCAATGGCCACGTTTTGGTGCTGGCTTGGGAGCACAAATCTGCTTCGGCCGCCGCCGAGGCCGGAAGGACCAATCCCCAGGTGATGTGGCCCGAATCCATCGTCGAAATCGAACCCACGATGCCCGCAGGAGGAAATGTGGTTTGGGAATGGCATGCTTGGGATCACCTGGTTCAAAACACGGATGACGTGTTGCCCAACTTTGGCGATCCCGCATCCAATCCACGACGGATTGATGTCAACCACGCTAATGTCGGCGGTGGCGGAGGCCCCGGCGGAGCAACAAGTGGGGACTGGATACATGCCAACGCAGTCAACTACAATCCGGAACTCGATCAAATTGCAATCAGCTCCCGCCGCTTCAATGAGATTTGGATTGTGGACCACAACACGACCACTGAGGAAGCAGCCGGACCTGCAGGAGACCTGCTTTACCGCTACGGCAACCCGGAAGCGTATGGCAGAGGCACCGAAGAAGATCGTGTGCTCTTCAGACAACACGACGTTCAGTGGATTCCCGAGGGCCACCCCCAAGCCGGCCAATTGATGGTGTACAGCAATGGAAACGACCGCCCTGAGTGTCAATGTTCCACCATCGACGTTTGGGCTCCCCCCCTGTTGTCAGACGGCTCCTACGAGATCCCCGAAGTAGAGGCCATGGGCCCTGAGGCCTTCTCCTGGACATACCCTCAGTCGCCAAACGTTGAATTCTACAGTCCCAACATCAGCGGCGTTCAGCCCTTGCCCAATGGGAACCATCTCATCTGTGAAGGTGCCTCCGGACATTTGTTTGAAGTCACGCTTGCAGGCGAATTGGTCTGGGACTACATCAATCCCGAAGGGAATGCTGGCGTCTTCCCACAAGGCACCACACCTCAGCAGAACGCCGTGTTCCGGGCCTATCGTTACGGTGAAGCATACCAAGGGCTGGCAGACAAGGAACTCGTCCCGGATGCACCTTTGGAAGGCGGCGGTGGAGCGCCTTGTGAACTCCATGCCAATGCCGACTCCACCGTGACGAACGTGGGCACGTTGGACGGCCGAACAAGCATCTCGGCATTCCCCAACCCCACCACGACGCGCATCAACTTGACAAGTTCTTCGCCAGGAACTTGGCACGTCATCAACAACCTCGGTCAAACCATGGAACGATTCACCTCGCAGGGCCATCGAATCCTGGACTGTGGAAACTGGCCTAAAGGGCTCTACGTCGGGGTTTTCAAATCCGATTTCGCCGCAGGTTCGCGCGAAGTCGTTCGTTGGACCGTCACACACTAACTTGCCTCCACCAAACCAATCTTATGCCAATGAAACTGCATCTTGCACTCCTTTTTTTGTCACTGAGCTTCTCTTTTCTGCTTTTTGGGCAAAACACAATCGGTGTGATTGATTTCCAGCCAGATCTGGTGGAAGAAGGCTACACCCTTGTTTATCCGCACAACCAACCCAATGTCTACCTCCTCGACATGTGCGGAGAGGTGGTCCACACTTTGACCAATGCAGACACCCTTCGTCCGGGTAACGTCGCTTAACTCCAAGAAAACGAGGACATCGTGTTGACTGACCTCGGTGGACGTGAGGTGATGTCAACCACCCTCAATTCCTTGCGCACCACCCTCGATTTGGGCACACTCCCAGCGGGCACGTGTGTGCTTCAATTCAAGCAAGAAACCAAGCTGTACACGCGTCACCTGCACGTGATGCGATGACTGGGGAAAACCCCTTGAAAACAAGCAAAAGTCTGGGCGTCATGCCCGGGCTTTTTCTTTGACCTTGCATGCATGTCAAAGACCTTGCTCACCGAGTTGAATGCGGGCGTGCTTAAGCTCACACTCAACCGTCCAGACGTCTTCAACAGCTTCAATCAAGAAATGGGGCGTGCGTTCCAAGCGGCTCTGGATGAAGCGGCGCAAGACAAGGCCGTGCGTTGTGTGGTCATCACTGGCGAAGGACGGGCCTTCTGTGCTGGACAAGATTTGAAGGAAGTCACCTCTGAGAATTCTCCTGGCTTCAAAGTCATTGTGGAAGAAACCTACAACCGGAGCATTCGACGCATTTGCGACATGGAAAAGCCCGTGGTGGCCGCCGTCAATGGAGTGGCTGCGGGCGCTGGTGCCAACATTGCCTTGGCCTGTGATTTTGTGGTGGCCAAATCGTCAGTCAAGTTCATCCAAGCGTTTGCCAACATTGGGCTGATTCCTGACAGCGGAGGCACATTCTGGCTGCCACGGCTCGTGGGCATGGCACGCGCGAAGGCCTTGACCATGCTGGGCACCCCACTCGTGGCATCTGAGGCCCAAGCGATTGGATTGATCCACCAAGCCGTGGACGACGAGGCCTTCCAAGGTGCAGTCAACGCCCTCGCCTCAAAATTGGCCAGCATGCCCACACGCGGCTTGGGCTTGACCAAGAAAGCCCTCCACGCCGCCATGAATCATGACTTGCATGCCCAGCTGAAACTTGAGCTTGACTTACAGTTTGAGGCCGCTGAAACCAGCGACTATGCAGAAGGTGTGCAGGCCTTTTTGGAAAAGCGCAAACCTCAATTCACAGGAACATGAATGTGGAGTGGACGGACGTCAACGTTCAGTTGCCTGAGGACGACCAGCGCGTCCTTGGTTTCATTCCCGGGAACAAGGTGTTTTTGCCCGGAAAGGACCTTCAGTTTGAAACTCGCGAGGTGGTTGTGTTGCGGTTTTGCAAGGATTTCTATGCAAAGAATGCCGAAAAGCGGGAGAAGCATGGCCTCCACTTTTGGGCCGGTGAAGGCAACAGCAATCATTTCTTTGCTGACGTGACCCATTGGTGCCCCATCCCTGTCGGACCTGAGAAGTGAGGTCAATCTGATGTCTTGAACTGGGCAACAGCTGCCATGGCGGCAGTCTCTGTGCGCAGCCTCAACACGCCCAAGTGCACAGCACAGGCATTGCGCTCTACCAACCAACGCACCTCAGATTCCGTAAAATCTCCCTCAGGCCCAATGGCCAACCAGGCCTCCGAGTTGTCTGCTTGCCACTCAGTCCAAGCCACTCGTTCGGACAAGCCCGATACGTCCCCCATGCAATGCGCCACCGCACCCGGACGCGCCATCAGCCCTGGGTGCAAATCAAAGAGGTCCTTCATTGCACAAGCTTCGTGCAATTTGGGCATCCATCGACGTTGACATTGTTTGGTGGCGGCGACAACCACTTTGCGCCATCGGTCGTGCTTGTCCACACGACGCTCACTGCGGTCAGTCCAAACGGGAATCACCTCTTCAACACCAAGTTCCGTGGCTTTCTCCAGAAGCCATTCAAATCGATCGTTGGCTTTGGTGGGTGCGACCACAAGGACAAGGCCTTTGGGCCGAACTTCTTCTTTTGCCAATCGCTCCACGTGCACAGATGCACTTCTTTTGCCAACGGCTGTGAGGATTCCTTGTGCCAAACCTCCCTGACCGTCAATCAACCTCACAGATTGGCCTTCGGACATTCGCAACACGCGGACCACGTGCAAGGCTTCCTCCTCGGAAAGAGGGGAAATGCCAACCTCGAGTTCAGGATGGTAACACGTGTGCATGACGCTAAGGTAACCCCGCTGTCATGCAGACATTCAAGCTTGATTCACAACAGCCACTCGGGGAGCGCCAGCTTTCATTTCAGCGGTAGCGGCCTTTTCAAAGTGGGTGAAATTGTCCGAAAAACGTGCGGCCAGATCGTTGGCAGCCACGTCGTAAGCAGCGCCATCTTTCCAGGTGCCTTTGACATCCCAAAGCTCGTTTGGCACCCCTTTGCAATTCACCGGCACAGCAAGTTGAAACACTGGGTGCTTGGTGGTCTCTACCTCGTCGAGTTCACCTCTCAGTGCCGCCGAAATCATGGCTCGGGTGTGCGACAATTTCATGCGATGGCCTACGCCGTAGCCGCCACCTGTCCACCCCGTGTTGACCAACCACATGCGGACGCTGTGCTCAGTCATGTTGTCGCCGAGCATTTGGGCGTATTCCGTCGCGGGCAATGGCAAGAATGGCGCACCGAAGCAGGCAGAAAATGTCGTTTGAGGCTCCACAACTCCTGCTTCAGTTCCGGCCACTTTGGCCGTGTAACCCGACAGGAAGTGATACATGGCTTGACCTTTGTCCAAACGAGCCAAAGGAGGCAAGACCCCGAAAGCGTCGCATGTCAAGAAGAAAATGTCAGTCGGATGTCCTCCCCTGCTTCCCTGAACAGCGCCAGGAATGTGATCGATGGGATAACTCACACGCGTGTTGGGCGTGATGCTGTCGTCTTCGAAGTTGGGGGTAATGCCGTCCTCCTCAAATCCAATGTTTTCCAGCATAGCGCCAAACTTGATGGCTTGGTAGATCTCAGGCTCCCCCTCAGGGCTCAAATCAATGGTTTTCGCATAACAGCCACCTTCCATGTTGAAGACCCCATCGGCGGTCCAACCGTGCTCATCGTCTCCGATCAGTGCACGATTGGCGTCGCTGCTGAGGGTGGTCTTGCCCGTTCCTGACAGGCCAAAGAACACCGCAACATCTCCATCTGCCCCCATGTTGGACGAGCAATGCATGGGCAAGACGCCATGGTTCACAGGCAACAAATAGTTCATCACGGAGAACATACCCTTTTTGATCTCTCCCGTGTATCCAGAACCTGCGACCACGATGGTTTTTCTCCCAAAATCGATGGCACTCACATTGGATTGACGGCAACCGTGACGGGTGGGATCCGCCTTGAAACTCGGAGCACAAATCACATACCATTCCGGGTCGGCCACCCACCTTTCTTCATCCGTCAATCGGATGAACATGTTGTCGACGAACAGGGAAGACCAGGCTTTTTCAGCCACCACCCGAACCGGCACGCGGTAGCGCTCATCTGAACCGATGGCGGCATCTTTCACAAACACACTTTTCCCCTCCAAATGACGCTGAACGTCGCTCAACAAACAATGAAAGGCCTCCGGAGTCATCGGCTGATTGATGTCTCCCCAATCGACCCTTGAAGCCGTCGAATCGTCCTTCACCAAAAAACGGTCCTTGGGGGACCGTCCGGTGAATTCCCCAGTTTCAATGGCCAAAGCGCCCTGCCTGGTCAGGACTCCTTCACCGCGGAGGAGGGTTTGCAAAATCAGTTTGGCTGGAGGAAGATTCCAGTGGGCCCTGCCCACACCTTCTAGACCGACGGCGTCCAAGCGCGCATCGAATGGAGTGTTTCCAACGTGTTTCATCATGTGTGAGGTTTGATCATTGCATCCTCATTCACAAAACTACATCAAGGCATCGTCTCTGGTTCAATTGGGTTGTCCACATTGCATTCACGGATTGCGCCTACGTAACTTGGAGCTCATGAAATCCTTTCCTGCTCACGCCATGCTCAAGCGACAATTCCCCCCCTTGGCAGGGGTTGGAATCGTGATGGCCATTCTGCTTCTGCCTGCGTGCACCCCTGCAGGGGGTGATTCGAAAAAGGCACCTGTCCCCGCCGATCAACTGAGTCCACAGGCAAGACAAACCATGGAACGGCAAAAGCAGGAAGCCCTGCGCCTTCGAACCTTAGGCAAGGTCAAAGAGGAGAACACCCTCAGCCCTTACCGCTATGTGACGTCCACAGAGCGTTACACGATTTTTGGAAGCCTCGTCAAGGCCTCCAGCCTGAGTCGTTCCATTCATAGCCAGGGCGTCACCTTGTTGTGCCCCAATGACGATGCCTTTGAAGCCGATTCGAACTGGAAAACCTTGCTGAAGGAAGAGAATCGCCAGGCGTTGGACAACTGGATCGGCAGACACGTCATCCCAATCGTGATGCGCTACGAGGACTTCAAGACCAAAAAAGAACATTTGGACCTCAATGGAAATCCCATCAAGGTGGAAACACGAGGTGGCATCAAAGCCGGCGGCGCACCCGTGCGCAGTGGCGATGTGACAACGGAAAATGGAACCATCATTGGTCTGGACGATTTGTTGATGGCCCCAACCGATGCGCTGTGAGTTTCGCCTGCAATCCCCTCAATCGCCCCATGAGGCTGGCGACAGCTGCGCTTCTGCTGGGTTTGGCTCATGCCGGTCTGTCTCAATCCCTGCCCAACGATTGGGAGCACGCCTCTTGGACAGTGTCCAATCAAAATGACGACACGCTTCGCAATCCTTGGTCAGGTGGCCTCACGGCACCCCAATGGTCCCCGATTGACGCTGATTTGGACGGCGATGATGATCTCTTTGCATTCGATCGGGACGGCCGTCGATTGCTCGTGTTGGAGCGCACCGAAGATCCCTCCGCACCATGGCGACTGCGATGGGACTGGACGGAGGGATGGCCCGAATTGGTCGACTGGTGCCTCCTGCGGGATTACAATTGCGACAGCAAGCCCGACATCTTCACCAGCTTCCAAAACGGCATCCGCGTCTACACCAACACCACCGAGGCCGGGACTGGCCCTTCCTTTGACCCCTCGCCTCTCGCGCTGACTGCAACGTTCGACTTTCTCGGGTCTGAGCCCAGCGACTTGCCTGTGATTTGTTTGGGTATCGACCTTCCTGCCATTTTGGACCACGACGACGATGGCGACTTGGACATCATCACGTTCACCGAGACCGCCACCACCTTGTATCGTTTTGAAGGCCAAACACCATGTGGCCTCGACTTGGTCTGCACCAACCGTTGCTACGGCATGCTTGAGGAAGCTTCGGAAAACAACGCGTTGTTCATCGGAGACGATTTCGAATGCGATTTCAACGTGGAAAATCCTGGAATCATCGCCGACGGTTCGCCCTCTCGCACAGGGCTGCATACCGGCGGTGCCATCACCTCTCTTCAGCTGGAAGCTGGTGGTCCGAAAGACCTGTTGATCAGCGATGTTACGTATCCCGAGATCCTGGGCATCGTCATGGAAACCGCATCCAATTCGCTGGACAGTGCAGTCTACGTCGACCCCACTTTCCCCGCGAACTTGTACGGAGACCAAGCGCTCAATTTGCCCAAATTTCCAGCAGGGTATCACCTCGACGTCGACGTTGATGGCGTGCTGGATTTGCTCTTCTCACCCAACACCTCGCTCGAAACGGACGACGACGCGAGCGTGCATTTCTTCAAGAACAATGGAAGCAACGATGCACCTTCGTGGGCATTTGTCGCAGACCGTCATTTGCAGCAAGACATGCTGGACTTCGGACGTGGTGCCTACCCCGTGTTGCGCGACTTCGATGACGACGGACTCCTAGACCTGGCCGTCGCGAACAAGGAGCGCTACGAAGGCGTCGGTGAAACCCCTGCTGCGATTGCCGCTTACAAAAACGTCGGAACCGCGTCAAACCCCGTGTTTCAAGAGGTCACTCTCGATTGGGTCCCGTTGTCAGACTTCCAAATCGAAAGCCCCTATCCAGCGTTTGGAGATCTGGATGGAGACGGCGATTTGGACTTGCTTGTCGGGGACGAACTTGGCCGCATTCATCAATTCAACAACGCCGCCGCCTCAGGGGAATGGCCTGTCTATTCTCTGTCCGCGCTGTCCATCCCTGAGGCCATCAGCAGCGAACCCATTGACGTGGGGCAATTCGCAGCCCCTCAACTCATCGACCTCGACGGTGACGAAGTGCTGGAAATGGTCGTGGGTGAAAAAAATGGCGTGCTGACGTTGTTTGAACAAAATTCCTTGGGGGCATGGGAGAAATACACTTCCCCCGTCCACGGAGACTCCCTCTGGGGCATCGTAGTCGACAACGTGCTTGGCATCAACGGTCACAGCATTCCGTCATTGACCTTGGTGGACAATGACATTCGCGTCCTGGTCACCAATGAAATCGGAACGGTTCAGGACTTTGGTGTTGTTCCCGCAAGTTGGGATGCCACACTCGAGGAAGTGAACAACGACCTTCTTGGAGGGGCGCTGGGTATCTACGCCGCAGCGACATTTCACGACGTCAACGACGACGGTTTGCTCGACGTCGTCATGGGCATTCAAAACGGCGGTGTGCTTGCCCTTTCTGGAGTCGCTGACAGTTCAACCACAGCGCTGAGCCATCCCATTCGCGAACCGATGTCGTGGAACGTCATGCCCAACCCAGGACGATCCGAATGGCAATGGTCTACAGAACGCGAATGGTCAGGTTCTCTGGAAATCCTTGACATGCTGGGCAAACGAATCGAAGTCCTTCCTGTGAACCATCAACGGCAGGGCTTGGTGGATGCTCAAGAATGGCCCGCGGGCTCGTACATCCTTCGTCTATGGGTGGCTCACATGGATGGAGACGAGAAAGGCGCCCCCGTAGGGACGCCTTTGACTTGGATCAAGTTGCCCGACTGACCGGGCTCTTGAATTCAGAGACTCAAGCCGTCGAGCACGTGCTTGACGTCGCGAACCGCCGTTTCGCTGGTTGCGAGCAACGCCTTCTCGTCGTCGTTGAGGTCGAGTTCGATGATGCGCTCGATGCCGTTCTTGCCGAGGATGACGGGCACGCCCAAGTACAGGTCATTCACCCCGTACTCACCGGTCAACCATGCACAACAAGGGAACACGCGGCGCTGGTCACGGACAATGGCCTCCACCATTTGGGCCGCAGCTGCACCTGGGGCATACCATGCTGAGGTGCCAAGCAGGTTCACAATTTCTCCTCCTCCCTTCTTGGTGCGCTCCACAATGGCGTTGAGCTTATCCTCATCGATGAGTTCGGTCACGGGAATGCCTCCAACGGTGGTGTAACGAGGAAGTGGCACCATGGTGTCGCCGTGGCCGCCCATGAGCACCGCTTGGATGTCCTTGGGACTCACGTTCAATTCCTCTGCGAGGAAGGCACGGTAGCGAGCAGTGTCTAGGATGCCCGCCATGCCAAACACACGCTTGCTGTCCACCTTGGCAGTGAGGTACGCGCAGTACGTCATCACGTCAAGGGGGTTGGACACGATGACTAAAATGGCCTCAGGGCTGTGCTTCATGACGTTTTCCGTCACGGTCTTCACGATGCCTGCGTTGGTGGCGATCAGGTCGTCGCGGCTCATCCCAGGCTTGCGTGGCAAACCGCTTGTGATGACCACCACGTCCGATCCAGCCGTCTTGCTGTAGTCGTTGGTTGAACCCACAGTGCGGGTGTCGTACAGGTTGATGGGCGCGGTTTCCCAGATGTCAAGGGCCTTGCCTTCAGCGAAGCCTTCCTTGATGTCCAACAAAACCACTTCATTAGCGACCTCGCGGGTGGCCAACACATTTGCGCAAGTGGCACCTACGTTTCCGGCGCCGACGACTGTTACTTTCATGAATAGAACGGTTTGGGGTGCAAAAGTACCCAAACACGTGGCCATCGTCCGTGAGTTCACGCATCTTTGTTGCATGACGCTAAGGCAACTCTCCCCCTTTTTGTTGATGTTCCTCGCCGAAATGGTTGCGTGTTCGACCGGGCTTTGGGCTCAACCTGAAACTTCAGGACAAGGCTTCTCAGCAATTCAAGCAAGTGACGCCTACCCCGCAGGCACCTATGAGGTCGATTACAATCTCACTGACCCGGAAGGATATCGGCACGGGCTTTGGATCCGAGTGTACGACGACGGCGCCCTTTACTACCGGGGCCTTTTCGAACATGGCATTCCCATGGGAGAATGGTGGTTCTTCAGGCCTGATGGATCCGCCCTGTCCAAAATGGACCAACATCCTGACTCGTCAACGACACGTGCCTTCATGTTCGACACAAAAGGCAACGTGGTCGCGACGGGGGACTACCTGAATCCGCGACTTCGACTGAAAGCTGAAGTCCTCGAAGACCGTCCTGAACCTCCCGTCAAGGACGGCAAATGGTCCTTCTACAACAGCAAAGGCCGCTTGGCTTCGGTGGTGCACTATCGAAAAGGCATCAAACATGGCCTCGAAGAAACGTACAGCACTTATGGCAGGGTCCTTTCGACGGGCAACCATGTGGAAGGCCAAAAAGACGGCCCGTGGAAACGCTTCACCGACACAGGCAACTTGGAAGAACTGCTCACCTACAAGAATGGCGTGTTGCACGGGCCCGCGCAAGCGGCCAATCGTCGGGGCATGCCGGTGAGCAATGGAGCCTATTACGAGGGAAAGCAAGACGGCACGTGGACCTACTACATGGACGACGGCACCTTGCAAGAAATCAATGTGTTCGAAGAAGGTGTGCTCACCAAAGACATCCGCGTCAATGGTCCTTTCACAGACTGGTACAATCCGGACCGCCCCGCCAAGGAGGTGCACTACAAAGACAGGCTCAAAGACGGCCCCTTCCGGGAATGGCACGACCAAGGCGGCTACGTCATTGAAGAACAGATCGATCCCGAAATGGTTGGAACCGTGAGGCGCCAGGTCATGAAAGGACTGCAAATCAGCCGCGAAGGCGAATACGTCCAGGGCAAGCTCGATGGCGCTGTCTACCATTACGACACTTCAGGCCGACTGGTGCGAACGGAACACTACGACATGGGATCGCTGGTCAAAACAGACCTGCGCTGAAGCCTTAAGTCAGAGGTCGTATTTGTCCCCCCACCTTGCCTTGAGCCACGCCAAGGCGGATTGTTCTCGAGGGTTGTTGCCCGGCACGTAAAACGTGGTTCCTTCCATGCCCGCAGGCATGCATTCTTGCCCGCTGAATTGCCCCTTCGCATCGTGGTCATAGGCATAGCCCTTGCCATAGCCCAAATCCTTCATCATGCCTGTGGGTGCATTCCTGAGCGCCAAGGGTACCGGCGGTTCGCCGTGCTGTTGAACGTGGGCTTGCGCCAACCCAATGGCCTTGTACGACGCATTGCTCTTTTCGCTTGTGGCCAAATACACCGTGCACTGGGCCAAAACGATGCGCGCCTCTGGCCAACCGATGCGCTCCACCGCCTGAAACGTGTTGTTGGCCAAAACCAAGGCCGTGGGGTTGGCATTTCCGATGTCTTCAGAGGCCGAAATGAGGAGTCGCCGCGCGATGAATTTGGGATCTTCTCCACCTTCCACCATGCGCGCGAGGTAATACACGGCCGCTTGGGGGTCGCTGGCCCGAATGCTTTTGATGAAAGCACTGATGACGTCGTAATGGGCCTCCCCCGACTTGTCGTAGTTCGAATGCGGTTGCTGCACTCGTTTGATCACCGCCTCATTGGTGACCACCCGCTCGCCTGCTTTGTCGGGCTCCAAGCCGTCAACAACCAATTCGAGGGTGTTGAGCAATCGACGCGCATCGCCTCCACTTGCCCGCAGCAAGGCTTCTTGCTCTTCGATTCTGACGCCCAATCCTGACATCCTTTCGTCGTGTTTGAGCGCCCTGTCTACCAGGCCCATCAACGATTCTGTCGAGAGCGACTCAAGCACGTACGTTTGACAACGGGATCGGAGTGCAGGAATCACCTCAAACGAAGGGTTCTCCGTGGTGGCTCCAATCAACGTGACCGTGCCAGCTTCCACGGCCCCCAACAAGCTGTCTTGTTGCGACTTTGAAAACCGATGGATCTCATCAATGAACAACAATGCACGTCCGGCAAACATGCCGTCCCGCTTGGCAGAATCCAGCACGGCCCTGACGTCTTTGACCCCGCTGTGGATGGCACTGATTGCATGAAAAGGGCGATCTGACTCCGCGGCAATCAACCGGGCGAGCGTCGTCTTTCCCACGCCCGGAGGGCCCCACAAAATCATGCTTGGCAATGTGCCTGCCTTCATGGCACGCCGAAGCACCGCATCCTCCCCGACCAAATGGCCCTGCCCCACGTACTCGTCCAACGTTCTGGGACGCATCCTCTCCGCCAACGGTGCCCTTCCTTGCATGGCCTCAAATTAGGTCAAATCCATGCCATCTGCGCCTGGTCGAACGCTGCGCGAATGAAAAGGCTGGCTGTCTGGGCGGACGTGTTTCCAACGCTTGTGCGACCAAAGCCAACGGGCAGGATCTTCCAAGATGTGATCTTCCAGCATGCCCAAGCATCGGTCGAGCACCTCGCCCTCGTTCAATGCGCTGGCGTCTTTGGTGACCAATTCATACGCCACGGTGTAACGCCAAGGCCCGTCCCTTCGAATCTTGCCAAAGACGACCGCCATGTCGTACCGACGAGACCACTGCTCCAAACCGTAAAAAACCGCGGTCTCGGTGCCAAGAAAATCGGTCCACCAGCATTTGGTGGGATCTGACGGACTTTGATCGAAGCCCATGACGACGGCAACTGGACCCCCATGGCGGGCAACATTCATCCAAGCACGCCCTTCCGTCGTCCTGACCAATTCCATGCCGAGCCGTCCCCGCGATTCTCGCATGAGGTGCTCCGCTTTTTTGTCGCTCATGCGCTTGTACAATCCCATGGTGCGGTGCGGAATGGCCCCTTGCAACGCCAATGCGCTCCACTCCCAATTGTTTACGTGACCGCCGGCAATCAAAATGTGTCGCCCCTCAGCATGAAGCGATTCAAAAAGTTCACGGTTTTGATGGGTGACACCCGCCAAGATTTCGGAACGGCTCATGCTGAACAGTTTGGCCGACTCAACCAACAGCTGAGCAAAGTGTCTCTGGAAGGAGGCGTACGTGCGCCAGCGCCGCCATGTCGACCACTGTGGAAAGGCGCGACTCAAGTTCGCACGCACCACCCTTCCTCTGTATCCCCCCACAAGCAGCGCGAACAGGGTGATTTTCCAAGCCACCAAAGTCAGCATCCACTTCGGCAAACGTCCCAACCAAACCAAGGCCTTCATAACACGTTTGCATTTTGAGCCCAATCGGACAACTTCTCCTGCCACACCCCAGTTTCCAATCGTTCCAACACCAACCCATCGTGCGCCAGACGCACACCCTCTGGCAACGCCTGGCCGACCTCAAGGTGAGGTCCCATCAGGTGACTGAGATGGGTCAAATAAGTCCGGTTGGCGTTCAAGGTTTGGGCCACATCCAACGCTTCTGACAACGAAAAATGACTGTAATGCGGCTGAGGACGCAGCGCGTTGAGCACGAGCACTTCCAGATCTTGAAGCAACGACATCGCACGTTCCGAGATGGCGCTGGCATCTGTGATGTAGGCCAAATTGTCGACCCTGAAGCCATGGATGGGCAACTTCCCATGCGTGACGGGAATCGGCATCCATGTCAACTCTCCTGTCTTGAAGGGCTGTTCGTCTGTGACAGGTACAATGTTGACGTTGGGCACGCCACCGTGACGGTGTTCCTCAAATGCATAATGGAAGTCACGCCGAAGTGCGGTTTCCACCCGCGATGAGGCGTGCAAGGTCATCGCTTTGTTTTGGAGGTAATTGAACGGACGTACATCGTCCATGCCCGCAAGATGATCCTTGTGCTCATGGGTGTACACAATGGCATCCAACCGCGTGAAGCCCTCTCGCAACATCTGCGTCCTGAAATCGGGGCCTGTGTCAATGACCACCCGCGTGGTGAGACCTTCCAACGCAACCGAAGTTCTCAAACGCCGATCCCTCGCGTCAGAGGAGTCACAAACAGCGCAATGGCAGCCGATGATGGGCACCCCTTGGGACGTCCCTGTTCCCAAGAACACCAGTCGAGACAATCTCTTCTCCTCTGCGCCGTTCATGGCACGAAGGTATTCTTACCTTTGATAAAACCTTACCGATTTCATTGTGGACTTGGAACGCGTCATCTTATCGGCCAAGCAAAAGGCCCTTCGCATCAACCTCAACCAGGACCTCTACGGGACGTTCGCTGAAATCGGCGCCGGCCAAGAAGTCGTCAGGCATTTCTTCAGGGCTGGTGGAGCTTCTGGCACCATCGCGAAAACCATTTCAGCCTACGACAAGGACTTCAGCGACGCCATTTATGGAAAGGAAGCCAAGGGCCGGTACGTGTGCGAGTCGCGCATCGACAAAATGCTCGACCATGAATACGGGTTGATCGAAGAACGCATCACCCGGAAAGATCACCCCACGAAGCAGTACTTCGCGTTCGCCAACACTGTGGCCACCATCAACTACCACAAGACTTCGCAAGGTCACGGATGGTTTGGCATCAAGTTTCAAACGTCCGCTTCGAGCGAACCCAATACGGTAGTGCTCCACGCGCGTTTTCACGAGCAAGACGCCCTGTTGCAACAGCAAACCACGGGGATGCTTGGGGTCAACCTCATCTACGGGGCCTTCTTCTTTTACAAGCGCCCCAAGGAGTTTCTCCAGAGCCTGTACGACAACCTCGATCGCGATCAACTCGAGGTCGACATGATCCAAATGAATGGTCCCGACTTTGCCGACGTGGACAACCGGTTGCTTTCTCTGCAATTGGTGAAGCAAGGCATGACCGACGCCGTCATCTTTTCGCCCGACGGCCGGAACCGACAAGCGGCAGATGTCCTCTACAAAAAGAACATTTTGGCCATACGCGGAAGCTTCCGTCCGGTGACCAAAGTGAACATCGACATGATTGCCAAGGGGCTTGCCCAGTTCAAACAAGAGCCCAAAGTTGACCCCGACAACTTGCAAGTGTTGTTCGAAATCACGCTCAACAACCTCAGCGCAGAAGGCGACATCGACGAGCAAGACTTCCTCGATCGCGCTGATGTGCTCTGCAGCATCGGCCAAACCGTGCTCATCAGCAACTACCAGAAGTATTACAAGCTTGTGGAGTTCTTCTCGCGACACACGAAAAAGCGAATGGGTGTCATCATGGGTGCCTCCACCTTGGTCGAGATTTTCAATGAGCGTTACTACCGGGATCTGAATGGCGGCATTTTGGAGGCGTTTGGGATCCTCTTCTCTCGCGACCTCAAAATCTTGCTCTACCCATGGAAGGACGAGGCGTCCGGAGAGCTCTGGAACTCCCAAACCACGCCCATTCACCCGCGCCTGAAGCCATTGTACGACTATCTGGCATTCAACAAGCGCATCACTGACATCAGCGACTTCGACCCTGAGGTGCTGTCCATTTTCAGCCGCACCGCCCTTGAGTCCATCAAAAATGGCGGTGACGATTGGGTGGACATGGTGCCTGATTTTGTGGACAGCATCATCAAGAAAAAATGCCTGTTTGGGTATTGTGGCACCACCAAGCCCTCTGACAATGCCTCCGAAGATCCGGCCGCTGCCGCCGCGAGGGCGATTGAGCAGAAGTGATATTTTCTTGGTTCCAGTGATTCGCCGTGGTGGCGTTTTGACACCAAACAAAAAAGGCACCCCGCAGGGCGCCTTTTTTCATGTCTAGGTTGGAGTCACTTACTCTTCCAAAGAAGCGTGCTCCACGAGGGCTTCGAACTCCTCCTTGGAACCCACTTTGAGGTCGGAGAATTGACGGGTTCCTGTTCCTGCAGGAATCAAGTGTCCCACAATCACGTTCTCCTTCAATCCAAGCAAGTGGTCTTGTTTGCCGCTCACCGCAGCCTCGTTCAACACCTTTGTGGTTTCCTGGAAGGAAGCCGCAGAGATGAAGGACTTGGTTTGGAGTGAGGCGCGCGTGATGCCTTGCAGCAGTGGGCGAGACGTCGCCGGAATCGCGTCACGGCTCTCCACTTTTGGCAAGTCACGGCGAACCAACGAACTGTTCTCGTCGCGCAAACGACGGGCAGAGACCATCTGGCCCACCTTCAACGTTTCTGAACCGCCGGCGTCGGTCACGACGACCATGCCAAACATGCGGTCATTCTCGTTCAAGAAATCGGCCTTCTCGATGATTTGCTTCTCAAGGAATTGGGTGTCACCACCGTCCTCAATCACCACTTTCTTCATCATCTGACGAACGATGACTTCGAAGTGCTTGTCGTTGATTTTTACACCTTGCAAGCGGTACACGTCCTGGATCTCATTCACGATGTACTCCTGGACGGCCGTTGGCCCCATGATGTTCAAAATGTCGTTGGGCGTCACGGCACCATCAGACAAAGGCATGCCCGCCTTGACAAAGTCGTTGTCCTGAACCAGGATGTGCTTTGACAACGGCACCATGTACTTGAACTTGTCTCCGGTGCGGGCCTCGACGATGATTTCACGGTTGCCCCGCTTGATTTTGCCGTAGCTCACGATGCCGTCCACCTCAGAAACCACAGCTGGGTTGGATGGGTTACGCGCTTCAAAGAGCTCCGTCACACGTGGGAGACCCCCGGTGATGTCACCGGACTTGCCAGCGACACGAGGAATCTTGCACAAGATGAGGCCCTTACCCACTTTGTCACCTTCCTTCACAGAAAGGTGAGCGCCCACAGGCAAAGAGTACGTGCGAAGTACTTCCTTCTTTTTGCCCATGATCAACACGGCAGGGTTCTTCTTCTTGTCACGCGACTCAGTGATGACAATCTCGCGGAAACCGGTTTGTTCGTCGAGCTCCTCACGGTACGTCACGCCGTCTTCGATGCTCTCGAAGGCCACGGTTCCCTCCTCCTCGGAGATGATGACGTTGTTGTAAGGATCCCACTCGCAAACTGCGGTGTCCTTCTTGATTTTCTTGCCCTCTTTGACGAAGAGAACAGAACCGTAAGGAAGAACCGTGGTGGACAGCGCCACGTTGGTCTCTGGATCCATCACTTTGAATTCAGAGGAACGAGACACGACAACCACCTCCTTCTCACCTTCAGCATTGGTGCGGTCTACGGTCCGCAGATCGTCAATTTCAACCACACCTTCGTGCTTGGTGCGAATCTGGTTTTCGTCAGAAATCTTCGAGGCTGTACCCCCAACGTGGAACGTACGCAAGGTCAATTGTGTACCAGGCTCACCGATGGACTGTGCAGCGATGACGCCGACGGCTTCCCCAGTTTGCACAGGACGGTTGGTGGCGAGGTTCTTGCCGTAGCACTTTGCGCAAACGCCCTGTCGCGACTCGCACGTGAGCACAGAACGCACTTCCACCTCTTGAACACCGGCCTCTTCAATGGCCTTCGCGGTCGCTGGAGAAATCAACTCTCCCTCTTCCGCAAGAACCTCCTCTGTGACCGGGTGCAACACTGACTCACCGGCAGTACGGCCTTCAATGCGGTCGCCAATGCCTTCCACGATTTCGTCGTTTTGACGAAGTGGTGTCACGGTCAAACCGCGAAGCGTATGGCAATCGTCCTCGGTGATGATGACGTCTTGGGCCACATCCACCAAACGACGGGTCAAGTAACCTGCGTCGGCCGTTTTCAAGGCCGTGTCCGCAAGACCCTTCCGCGCACCGTGCGTGGAGATGAAGTAC
>JAOIQU010000012.1 GCA_028141885.1 Flavobacteriales bacterium
TTTGCAGGGTGCACTGACCCGAGCGCCGAGAATTTCGAACCGTACGCCTCGGTGGACGACGGCACGTGCGAAACCGAACCCTGTGTTGCGTCGTGCCTCGGAGATTTGAACAACGACGGCAGCATCGGCTCTGCGGACTTGCTGACGCTCCTCACCACGTTTGGTGGCGACTGTGAATGAACTAGAAAACCAACCACACCGTCATGCGATTCAACCAATTCTTCTCTTTGCTCATTGCAGGGACTACGCTGCTCGTTTCTTCCGACTGCTATAGTCAGTGTACGGGGTTAGGGTCCAGGTTCAAACGCACCATAGGCATTTCGTCGGTGCCTCTCCAAGCGTATGACCCGTCAGCAGCAGATGGGCCGTAGATGACCGCCGTGCCATCGAAGTTGGTCGAAGATTCGGCAATGGTCAATGCCGCACCGCCGAAGTATTCGAACGATGCACCCAACAATTGACCCGCAGTGGCCTGCAAGGGCTCTTCGAATTCAAAGGTGTACCATACGATTTCGCCAGTGCCACTGTTTGATACATCTGGATTGAGGTAGGTTTCCCCTGATTCAGCCAAGAGATTCATATCTATAGGTGCCTCGGCACCTATGTTCACAGGATCATTGACATCGATGATAAAGGCGCGAATTGAAGACCCCGACTCTCCGCCTTCCATGATGGCCACGTCAATGCCGTAAATCGTTGCATCGTTGTGGATATCATAGTAGGGCATGCACGCGTATTCAAAGGCGCCGCCGTATGTGTCGAAAATCACACCATTGTCACGGCCGTATGAGTATTCCGTCACCTCAAAACTTTGAGAAGCAAAGTTGTTCTCTGGATTGGTGTCTTCGTTCGTCGCGGACAGAGCGTAGTTGACAGTGTACGTGCCCACAGCCGACACGACGTAGCCGGCAGACAGGGTGTCCACAGATGCACTTAGGAAGGTTTCAATGGTGTCTGAGGCAGAAGTGGTGCCGTCGACTTCAATGTCCAACACGACGTTTTCTTGGGTGCCATAGCCGAAGTTGTACACTTTCGCTCCGGCGAATATGGTGTCAAGCAACTGGCTCTGTGCCCAGGCGCCGTTCTCGTACACGCCTGTTTGTAGGTAGTTGGTGTAACTCAAATAATCGTCAATGCGGGTGTCGTTCTCTTCAATGTCGAAGACCCTAACGTCGTCGATTTCCCAGGAGTAGCCCCAAGTGCCGACCCAGCGGAAACGAATCCAGACGGTGCTTTGGTTTCCAGCAGCCTCCGTGACGTCAAATTCGCGGTAGCTCGGATTGTCGGTCTCAAAACCTGTTTCAGAATCTGGGAACACTTCGTAGCGGCATTGGACCGTGTCGGTGCCGTACACCACCAACCCCTCGTCTTCCCATGTGGTGACGTAGGTCTGGGTGAGGTCGGGCCAGGTCGTGCCGTCGCGGCTGATTTCGACAAAGCACTTCTCGCTGCCATCAGAACCTCCATTGTCCCAGCAGCGGTAGCGGGTCTCGAAGGAAATGGCCACGTAAGGGTTGACTGAGCAGTCGATGGGCGCTGCAGTTTGCACCCATGAATTCTCGACCCAGTTGGCGTCGTAGTTCGCGTCAGCGCCAAACAAGTCAGAATCGATCATCAAGAAGTTGCCGCCGGAAGTTGAGTTGATGCCTGGCGCCTGAGACCCGGCTGGGTTTGCTCCAGCCCAACCGTTGTATGGTCCCGTGGGGCCATTTGGGGTGCATTCAAAGTTGAGGTCGATGTCGGACCAAGGAGCCCCAACCGCGTCAGCCGCATTGCCGAATGTCCAGTCGGCACAGTTGCTGATGTCGTTGGACCAAATAAGGTCCAGAATGGGAGCCATTGTTTGTAACTGCGAGGCACTGTTAAATCCAACATCCAAACCATGATCGGCATCATTAATGCTCTTGGATGTGTTTTCAGGAACGAAGCTGGCATTTGCCATTTGGGCAAAAGCACACTGGGAAATCATGATTCCCGCGAGGAAGTTTAGAAAGCGTATCATTGGTTGGTTTTGAGGATTTCCTTTTTTTGTTTCAATCATTCTTCACAAGGCAACCCGAAGTAACCCAATAGGCCAAGCAGATCATTCGTGTTCACCGCTCCATCGCTGTTGATGTCAGCGGGACAAAGGGCTTCGCACTCCCCGAAGACGCACGTGCCATCGTCCACTGTCGCCAGTGGCTGGTAGTTGTCAGCATCCACTTCTGTACAGCCCGCAAACACACAGCTCCCATCGTCCACGTTGGCGAACACCGTGTAATTCGCAGCATTTCCATAGGTGCAGCCCGCTATGGGGTTGGGGTTGGGAAGGACTTCAATGGTCCCGACCACATTGTAGGGTCCCACCACGTAGGGGCTCCCAAACAATGAGATGGTCAATTCACCCGACACCAACACCGGATACAATCCCACATCCGAGGGAATTCCAGAATAAGATACACAGACTTGCTCGCCGCCCGTCATCACGGATGGCATGTTCTCTGGCTGCAGGCCCGGCGGCATGTTCGACATCGTCAAATTCGACCACTCCATCACTGCGAACGTCGAGCCAGACGCAGGTTCGACGACCAATTCTGGAATGTGAAGAACCCAAGCACCAGAGGCCTCAGCGCCTTGATAGTGCCATAACGTTGAATCCGAATACAATCCCGCCTCAAGCTCTACCCATCCCGCGTGGCCAATGAATTCACAAGACGTGGCGAAGTACACACAGGTGCCGTCGTCTACTGTGGCTTCAGGGTCATAGTTGATCGCCTCAGCATCGGTGCAACCCAAGCAACTGTAGTCACAGGAATCGTCGTCCTCAATCGCACTCGATAGGTAATTGCACGCCATGGTATCCGTACAACCCGAAGTACAACTCGGAAGAATATCTGCTCCGGCTGAGACGGAAATATCGTCAACGAAATACAATGGCAACGTCGCGCCATCGCCCCCAGCGTAAAAATTAATCCCACCAATTTGTTCGCCGTCGTAGGGGAGTTCCCCAACCCAAAGTCCATCGACGTAAATGCTCGTCACGTCAGCGTCAGTGTCGATCACATGAGCGATTTCAATCCAGCTTCCATCGTTGTAGGTAGCTGTGATTTGGGGTCCCCCTGCATCCGGATCCACAGCGAAAGTGATGTTGCCGTCAGAGCCCAAATTACACTCGAACGCCCATCCAACGCCGGGAACGAGGTTTTCCTGGACGTTGTAATAGCCCGAAGAGCCTTGTGGCACAAGTACGTGGAACCTGACATCATAAATACCCTCGAGTCCCGCAATGAGCACAACATCCATCGGGCCGCCCGACAAAACGCCTTCAATCTTCAAGGAGTTACTGCCTGACAGTGCCGCTTCATTCGAAACAATGGCGTCCACCGCTCCTGCGGCAGGCCAAAGCTCAAATACCGGAGAGACTTCTGTAATGGAGTCGCCATCATTAAAGGATTCAAAATCTTCGAAGTACAATGGTTGTCCTGAAGAGAGGTTATCCCCGTCGCACGAGCAACACGACATATCGTTAATATTGGCCTCAGCATCGTAGTTGCAAGCAGCGGGGTCCGTACAGCCATACACTGCGCCTTCACCTTCGCACTGGCAATTTTCAGTCACAACGTCATTGATTGTAATCACCAAACCGTCATTGCAAGGCTCACCCACAAAAAGGCAAGATGCATCGGACACGCCTGCAGACGGGTCGTAGTTGCATGCCCCTTCGTCGGTGCACCCTGCTTCGAACGAACCGGTGATCAAGCGGACAGCTGGTGTGCTCGTTTGGCTGGTGAACCAGACAAAGTCACCGTCACCCGTCTGGCTGTACAATCCTGAGCTGTTGTCCGTATCACTGTTAGGTTCCGCCAACACCGTCAGCTGGGCCGCAGATTCGAATTCACTCATGACTCCAGCGAAGTAGAAGTTGCCGCCTGTCTGAGAGCTCCAAGTGCCCAAGTCGATGGGGTCGTCGAACGCAAAGTACGTCTCAAGGTTGGGGTCGCCTGTGGGGTTTGGAGGGGTGTTGAGCACCCAGTAAGCCTCATCAAAGGGACTGTCTGTAATGGTCGCTGAACCATCCAAGGTGTACAAACGTGTGGTGAATTCGAATGGCTCCACCTCACCTGAGGCGTTCAATCCTGTGTTCTCCCCAAACTTGACCGCCACACCGTAGGCAACAGACCCAGGGTTGGGACAGTGGTAATAAGAACCAAATCCAGTGGGATCAAAGAAACCGGGAATGTCCTCGCTTTCACGTGGCCCCAATTCTGCATCTAAGGCTGACTCGTCGTCGTGCCCGTAAACGCCTTGGGTGTAGGAGAAATCCTTCGCCAAAACATTGTTCAAAGGAGTGGCATCATTGTTGTTCAGCAACGAAATGCGCAAACTGTAATCCCCTGGGGTGCCAGGCTCCCAACCCGTTTGCACATACAACGTGTCTTGGCTGTTGGCCGGGCAAGTCGGCGCTTGGGCATAAGAGTGCACCGTATCGATGGTCTCAGTGAGGGTGAAAATCGGCATGCTGTCTTCATCCAAAATCTCAATCAACACGTCCACATCGAATCGAGCTTCCAAACCCACATTCTTAAACATCACGCCCGCGACCAGCCCACCATCTGCCTCATCAATGGCTTGCTCGAAAGGCGTCATGCGGTACTCCCAAACCGTAAACACATTGCCGTTAGTCACTTGCGTGATCTCCAAATCGTTGGCAACGGTGTTTGACGTCACCGTCACGTCGTCGATGCCCCAGTAGTAGTGCGAGTAACCTTGGCCCGTTTCAGGCGCCTGGCGGTATGCAAAGCGCAACTGCACAGAATCCTGGTACGCCGCCACACAGCTCACGTCCAAGCTCACAGGCAGGGGGTTGGCGGAGGCTTCGTTGGCTGACTCGATGAAATCGCCATGTGCGTCGAACGTCGTCCATGAAGTCACACCGTCCACCGTGCTGCCGACCTCCAAGAAAATCGGCGCGTATGGGAAGCAGCAGTAACGGAAGTAAGACTCCCAATTGACGATTACAGAACCGTCGTTGGTGAAATCCATCCATGGGCTGGTCAAAGAGCCCTCGGTGTCAAACGCAGGGTTGTTCGCGTTGATTGGACCTCCGTGCCAGTAGTCGTTGTCAAAGATCATCCAGCCGTCCGCGGCTGTCGTAGACTCCAGTGCTCCGATGTCGGTGCTGTAGGCTCCGCCAGGGTGAGTAGAACCCGTCGCTTCTCCGTCAGGATAAGAGCCTTGACCGTCTGGAGCCACCCAAATCCACAATCTTCCATCTTGGTTATCATTCACAGTCCAATCCCCATTGCCGTTTGATCCATTGAATCCGTTTGAAAACGACTCATAAAACAAAATGCTTTCATCCACACAGGATTCATACTCGCAAGAGCCATCGTCCTCTGTGGCTCCTGGTTCATAGTTGCATGCACCTGCATCTGTGCAGCCGGGTGTGGGTATAAAATTGCAGGCTTGACACTCATTCCAACACACAACGCCCAACTCAATACTGGTCGAAGCCAACACTTCAACGTTTCGATTGATGTAACCGTCAATGCTCGACGTGCAAGGATCTCCTTCTGAGAGCTCCTCTTGATTTGTCCAACCGTCCAGCGTGAATTTGTACTCATAAAGTCCGGCATCCAATTCCACAGACAGTTCATACACTGAATCGCCGTCGTCGTCAAGCATCGTGGCACATGAGCCGCACCAACCATTGAATGAACCATTGAGGTTCACTGTGGTAAACAAACCCGAGTACTCACTCATGTCTACTCGAAACAACACATCCCCAACAGTGAGAGTGTCGTTGCATGTGCCGTCACACGTACCGTAGTAGTCGCTGGTGGTACTTCCTTGTGACGTTTGGCGATTGGCATAGCCGCTGTAATCGGTGATTGGTCCGCATACCGCACCATCAATCATGTCGTTGACCAAATTTTCTTGGTCTGAAAAACCATTGATGGCATACTTGTACTCAATCGTCCCTATTGGCCCTGTGACCATCTCATCAAGGGTGACCGAGTAGATTCCATCTCCATCAGGGTCAGTCAGGGTGTTGTACTCCTCATTGGCACACCACCCGCAATAAGGGCCAGTGACAAACACATTGTCAAAATCAGGGGCGCACGACATGTCGACGTTGAACGAGGTTTCCTGGGCAAACGTCGAGGGCACCGCGGTAAGCATCATCGCAACTGCAAGGAAGAAAGAGGAAAGGTTGGTTGGCATCACAATTTGGTTGGCAGCAGATCGTAATTGACCTGCGCTTCGCAAATTATGACATGCATTCTACAAACCCGCAAGCCCGACAATAACTCCGGACCGTTCGTGGAAAGAGCCAGGCTTGGACTTCCCACAGGACGTTGGTTGCTTCTTGGTTCATCGCAAGGTCGGACAACCCTGAAATTGAAAGAAATTGCCTTCATGAACGCACGACTCCACGCCGTCTTGAAATACCTCTACGCCATCTTCCTGTTGGCGTCAGGACTAAAGCACCTCTACAACGTTTACGTGGCCGACCCCACGATCATGGCCACAGGCTACCCTGAGCCAGAAGCCACCGCCTTTGTGCTCGCCATGTTGGAGACCAAATTCCTCCTCCCCTTCATCTGCACGGTCAAGCTCATCGCCGGGATTTGCATCCTGCTGCCCGGCCGCGAACAACTCGGCGTCCTGATGGCCTTCCCGTACGCCCTTGGCATGCTCATGTGGGGCGTGTTCATGGTGCCCAGTCACTTGCTGATCATGAGCCTCATCTTCGCGTTGAACGCGGGGTTGGTTTGGGCCAATTGGTCGCACTACCGGGGACTGCTCAAAGCTTGACGCCCGCCCCAAGCCCTTCCCACTGAACACAAAAAAGGGGTCCTCGAGGGGACCCCTTTTCAATGCTTGACAGATTCGCCCAATCAGTTCGGCAAAATCTTGAGTTCCACGCGGCGGTTCTCTTGGTGCTCGTCCTTGGTGCAGTACACGCCGTCCACACAGCGGTTTTTGAGCTGCTGCTCTCCATAACCCGCAGCCACGAGGCGCTGGGCTGGGATGCCGCCGGCCACCATGTAGTCCACGCAGCTCTGTGCGCGGCGCTGAGAGAGGTCGAGGTTGTATTCTTCACTGCCGTGAGAGTCGGTGTGGGCAGAAAGCTCCACACGAACGTCGGTGACCTCCGTCATGTAGGCAATCACTTCGTTCAACACCTTCTTGCCCTCGGGCTTGAGTTCATCCTTGTCCCAATTGAACAAGACCAAATCCAAGTCAATCTCCACCATCCGCGTCAACGTCACCGTGCGCATGTCAGGCTTGGGACAGTCCTGGTCCATCTCGAGTTGGCCTTCCAAAGACTCGTAGCCTGGGTGGTCAATTCGGAACAACTCGTATTCCGCAGCCATGGGCCATGTCAATTTTCCGTTGGCGTCTGTGGTCATCGTGGTGGACTCGCCACCCTTCATCATGGTCACGGCAATGCCGCTGTCCACACGCTTGCCACCGTCGAATTTGACCATGAGGGTGTTGTCACCAGATGCATAGTTGAGCACAACGCGGTCCTCGAAGGTGCCTTCCTCGTTGGACATGTAGGACTTGGTGCCCATGCCCGCGAACATGTCGTTGCCCTCGAACGACAATTGAGCGGTTTCACCCACCACGGTGCGGATCGTCACCTTGCCTTCGGCGCCGGTGCGCACTTTGGACTTCTCCCCCGTCGTTAGGTTGTGAAGATCCATTTCCACATTGGAAGCCACCTCATCGTCGCAAGCCACCACGGTGATTTCAAAGTCCGCGATGATGTCGATCAATTGGATGTTGTAAATGTGGTCCATGCCGCCTTCGCGGTTCGAAGACATGTATCCTACACCTGTGGCGTCCACATGCAAGGCGAAGTCGTCCGCGAACGAGTTCACTGGGGCGCCCAACAATTCCGTGCTGCCTGACTCCATGTCGTGCTTGTACAGGTCGAGGCCTCCAAAGCCCACACGGCCGTCGGTTGAGAAGTACAACTGATTCACCGAGTTGACATACGGGAACACATCGTTACCCGAAGTGTTGACCGCAGCGCCCAAGTTCATGGGGGCCTCAAAGCCGTTGGCGCCCTTCTTGCACATCCACAGGTCCATGCCTCCCAAACCACCTGGGCGGTCGCTCGAGAAGATAAGGTTGCCGAGGGTGTCCAAGGCTGAGTGGGCGCTGGAGAACGTCGAGTCGTTGTACGGGAACGCACCCTCAACTGTTTTCCAAGACCCAGACTCGTCGAGGTCCATCACCTCCAATTTCAAGGCGTAGATCCAACGACCTGAAGTGTCGCGGAGGGCCCTGTCTTGGCTGCGCGTCACGAACGCGCGCGTCTCGTCAGCTGAGAACGACACAGGGCCGTTGTGGAACGCGGCTGACCCGAGGTCGCTCAAGTCGTCTTTGTTCGCCATTTCGTTGAACGACACGGGGTTGTCCGCGCTGTCCTTCAACGCCACCTGACGCAATTCCGAGTACTGGCGGCCGGTCCATCCGTCGACAGGGGCTGCAAAGCCGTCAGCCACAGATGTGGTGACAAACATCAACCCGTCCTTGTAGGGCACGGCACCAAACTCCGGCATGTCGCTCGAAGGGCGTGCGCGGTTGATCTCGGCACGGGTTTCCGTCTTCCGCGCCTCCGCAGCGCGCTTCACAAGCGCATCCGCTGACGCATTCCAAGCGGGGTCCTTCACCGCAGACTTGCCGGCAGAAACCAACGACTGTGCTTTCGCGTCGTCGCCTTGGTGCATGGCCAATTCAAGGCGCATCATCCACTGGTCAGAGGATGCCACGTCCGCACTGATCAAGCTGTCCAGCAATTCCGTGGCGCCATGGACGAGGCCTGCGCGCATGGCGCAGTCGATGCCTTTGGCAAAGACGTCCAAGCGAGGTGCGAAGGACGTGTCTTTTTGGGCCCGAACGTAGTCAGACATCGCCACAGCACGGTACAAATCATGCGCTTCCGCGAAACGGCTCAACGACATTTCCTTGTCCGCGTCCTTGACGACACGGTTGGAAATCATCTTGGGCATGGTGGACTGAGCCTGGCCCATCCATGAGGCCATGACCATGAAGAGCGTGGTCACCGCTCCGCGAGTCCAGGTAGTGTAGGTAGCTGCCATGATCAGAAGAATCTTGTGTTCGTCGTCACCCGGTTTGGTGCGCCCACTGTCCAGCGCAAGGCCAGTTCATGGGTGCCGTAATTCCGAATGCGAAGTGAGTTGTAAGGCACCTCTGCGAGGTAAACCGCAGTCAAAGCCTTGGACAATTTGACGTTGAAGAGCAAGCCCGCAGACTCGCCGTAGCGGAACTGTCCACCAATGCCGAAGACGTCCATCCACGTGGCCATCAACTGGGCGTCCACCGCAACAGGAGCATTTTCCGTGACTTTGAGCAACGCACCGTATTGAAGCGTCACGTACTCGCTTGGCTTGGAGCGCAAGCCTGCTGTGACGTAGTGGTAACGCTGGTACCCGTTTTCGTCAGAGTTGCCCGCCAGTTCCTGCGCAAGGACCTGAGGCACAGAGTATCCGAAGTACGCCTTGGACGACGTCACAAACATGCCGGCTCCGAAGTTGGGAGACCAGTCTTGAAACACCGTGGTGTAAAGGTCGTCGCTTGCGTCGTCCACCTGCAATCCGCGGAAATCGTTGGACAGGTAGCGCATGCCTCCAGAAATGCCAAAAGACATCGTCCAGTCGTCGTCCAACGGGATGTGCGCCGCGCCTGAACCCATGATCGAGGTCTGGTTGCGTGCACCGATGTTGTCGTGAACGACCGTCAAGCCCGCGCCACCGAAATCACGGAAGAACGGCGCGTCGATGGTCAGCATTTGGGTTGCAGGAGCACCTCCCCAGCCCACCCACTGCATGCGTGTGACAGAATGCACGTTCAAACGGCTGCTCAATCCGCTGTAGGCGGGGTTGAACACCTGGGGAGCCAAAAAGTACGTGGATGATTGTGGGTCTTGCTGGGCTTGCACCTCGGTGTGAACCGAAAGGGCGAGCAACGCAAGGGCACAGGTCCCTAAAGTGAAACGAAATCGCATCATGGCTGGTTGGTTTGCAGTTCGAGGTAGCCGTTGAATGGCCGCTGAGATTTCTTCTTCGTGTCAATCACGTAGAAGTACGTGGCGGATGGCAATGTCTTGCCGTCCTTGTTGGTGCCTTCCCAATCGCCGAGGTAACGACCTTCTGTGCTGAAGACTTCAATGCCCCAGCGGTTGAACACCTGGATTTTGGCATTGGGGAAGTAGTACATGTTGTCGATGGTCCAACGGTCGTTTTTGTTGTCACCGTTGGGCGAGATGAACTGTGCTGGGAAGGGCTCGGGGAGTGGGATGCAGTCCAAATACACCGTGGTGTCCGTCACACATCCGTTCGCGTCTTCCGCGGCGAACGTATATTCGCCCGCATCGATGCCTTCAAGCGCCAAAGACTCGGTGACCAAGGCCACGCTGTCCGCATCGAACCAAGTGTAGCTCAATGCGCCGCTGCCCCCCATGGCGTCAGCCACGATGTATCCATTGTCTTCGCCGCACTCGCTGACCACAGAATCTGTAATAGAGACGTCGAGAACTTCAGGGTCACTGAGGGTCGCGGACGTGGTGTCTTGGCATCCCGCTTCGTTTGTTGCGGTCACGAAGTAATCGCCCGCAAGCAAGTCCGTCGCGAGGTTCTCCGATGCATCCGACGGTCCTGTCCATGTGTAGTTCACAGGGCCCGTTTCGTCGGTGATGATTTCAATCGCCCCTGACGCTTCCTCGAAGCACAATGGGTTCATTGCCACCACATCGGTGATGGCAATGTCGTCGATGGGGTTGACAACAATTTCTTGCGTCGCCGTGCATCCACTTGCCGTGCTGAACAACGTCATGGTGTACGTTGCCGCGGCATCGACCACTGCAGAGTCAAGGTCGAGCAAGACAATGTCCTCGGTGAGGATGGACCCTCCTTCGAAATTGGTCACCTGGGTGAGGTCCGTCACAATGTCCCATTCAATGATCGCCAAGCTGTCAATGCAGCTCAAGTTGCCATTCGGCGATACGGTCACGTCGGCTTGCGGCGTTGGGAACACAGACACGTCGAACGAGCCGGCCTCCTGTGGTCCACATCCTCCCGCATTTCCAAAGATGGTCACCATGCCATCGATGGCTACGGTGCCTGGGTTGGTGGCCGTCCACACTGGGACGTCGCCCAGGCCGGCATTTGGCAAGCCAATGTTCTCGTTGGTGTTGGCCCAAGACCACTCGACCGTCTCAATGGCGGGGAGGGTGGTTCCCTCACCTTCAGAGCCAGGGCAAAGCGCCTGGTTGTCGAACGTGAGTGATGGGATCTGCGGCAACACGTCCACCTGCAAGCTCAAAGGATCACCCGGGCAAGCCGCGTCCGCTGGCACGTCGATCGAGATGACGTACGTCACCGTGGCCACAGTCGAGTCGGTGTTGACGAGAACGTCGTCAATCGAGTTGCCGGAGTTTGGCGAAACGATGCCTTGAACGCCTGCAACAGGATTGGCCGTCCACTCCGCAGTGCCCGGTCCGTTCCATGCCAACGCCGCATTGACCTCGTCGCCAGAACAAACCACTGGGTTCTCGGGGGTGGCCACAATGACCGGCGCGGGCAGAACCGCAATTTGGTACGACCCCACATCGGCAGCATCGCATCCAGGAACCTGTCCAATGACGGTCACCGTTCCTGTGTTGGCCGTGTCAGAGGTATTTGGCTGGGCTTCCCAAGCTGGGATGTCGCCGAGGCCTGAATCTCCGAGACCTGTCGTGGGGTTGTCGTTTATCCAAGACCATGTGACGTCCTCAATGGCAGGAAGCACGATTTCCTCAGCCACTTCTCCTGGGCACAACGTGTCGTTCTCGAACTCTTCCGGCGACAAGCCTGGAAGGACCGTCACGGTCACAATCTCATCTTCGAAGAAACAGATGTCGCTGTTCAACGCATTGACCACCGTCACCGTGAAGACGACATCCGCAGGGTTCAAGCCCGTGTTGAAGAACTGGTTGTCGAGGAGCACCTCTGACCCAAAGGCCTCAACATCGCCAACAATCGCTGGGTCCCACGTAGAGGTCCAAAAAAGGGTGTCGTCCGTGTTCAAGAACAGCTCAACGTCAGGCGACAAGCCCGAACAAATGGTCGTGTCGGTTGGGATGGCCGTGATCGTTGGCGTGTGGTTGACAATGGCCAAGAATTCTCCGGCATTCTCTGTGGGGCAAGCGCCCACCTGACCCACGATGGTCACTGGGCCACCGAGCGAATCCGTGGTGGCGTTGGCTGGTGCGATCCACGGGGCGATGTCGCCCGTGCCGTTGGCCGCCAAGCCGTTGTTGGGGTTCACGTTGGTCCAAGACCAAACCGCGCCCTCCACTTCAGGGAAGTCCACCTCTGCGAACTCCTCGCCTGGGCAAAGGATTTGGTCAGGGAACGGTCCAACAGAAGGCAAGCCTGGCAACACCGTCACCGTCACCTCCGCAGGCACGCTGGGGCATGTGGTGGGTTGCAACGCATCGATGGTGTACATCACCTCGCCGTTGGTGTCGCCCGTGTTGGTCCACGTTTCTTCAATGAGCGCGCCCGACCCTGAAGTGCTTTCAGGAGCGAGGTTGCCACCAGAGGAAACAGAGTTCCAAACCAAAACATCGGCCGTGTTGACCGACAACGTGATGGCTGTCGTCTCACCAGAACAAAGTGTTTGCTGAGAAGGCGTCGCCGTCACGATCGGCGTAGGTTCAACTTCGATTGAGTACGAGTCCTCCAATGCAGGACAATTGTCGACTTGACCCGTCACGTTCACCGTCGAGGTGAAGCTGTCAGCCGTGTTGTTGGTCGATGCTGTCCAAGCGGGAATGTCACCTTCGCCTCCAGCGCCCAATCCCACAGCCACGTCTGAGTTCGTCCAAGTGTACGTGGCCCCTTCGATCTCTTCAAATTCAATGGCGTCCACCTCGTCTCCTGGGCAGAGCAGTTCGTCTTCAAGGGCTGGCAACTGGATGGCCGGGAGCACCGTGACCACCACACCCACCGTGTCGCCGAGACATTGCGAGCCTGCGGCTGCAAAGACTTCGTATTGCACCGTCGAATTCGTCAAGCCGTTGTTGTCCCACATGTCTGTGATCGACAACCCTGGGCCTGAGGAACCTGGTCCGGACACATCCGGTCCTGTCGTGATGTCCCAATCAATGTCTTCTCCTGTATTGATGCCGAGAGAGATGTTGGTCTCCGCGCCAGAACAGATCGTCGAGGCCAAGGGGCTCGCCGTGATCACTGGCTCAGGCAACACCACGATTTGGTGGATCAGCGGGTCCGAGGCCGCGCAAGGCACCGTCGCCTCAACGAGGAAGGAGAAAGGTTCTGACGACGTGTTGGTCAACGTCCAACCGTCAGAGGGAGAAGCTGTGCCAATGCTCGTTCCCGTGACAACGTCGATCCCTGGGATTTGGCCTGGAGCAACCGCGTTGCTGTCAGCGTCAAGAACGGTCCATGTGATGCCGTAGTTGGCAGGATTCACAGAGAAGGTGAAGTCGGCCACCTCAACCCCAGAGCACACGGATTGGTTCGGCAGGTCCAACGAAAGCACGCCCGGCTCAGCGACCGTCAACTCGAACAAGGCCGTGTCGCTTCCGCAAGCGGTGTTGGTGTAGGTGATCAGCTCGACGGGGTAAGTGCCCGGAGTGCTTGACGAGACTTCAATGTCTGCATCCCCTGTTGACCAGAATTCAGGTTGGCCAGGGAAGCCGTTGTCTGAGCCCAAACCGCCATTCAACAGGGTGAGCCCGGCGTCGAGTACCCAGCGGTACGTGTAATCTTCTGTGCAACCAAATGGCGTGTTCAGCAACGGCGGAGTCGACGCATTCGTCAACGTCACCGGCTCGTCGGGACACACCACAGAACCCACATTCGAAGCAATGTCCAAAACCGGTGGGGCGGAAACTTTGAATGGCCCTCCACTCAACACTGTGGATCCACATGCGTTGAGGGCCTCAGCTTCTACGAAGAACCCGTTGCTTTCATCGTCGCAAGACGTGGTCGTGAAGGTGTGCAAAAACAAAATGTCGTCTTCTGTCGTCGGCCCAACGGTGGTCGGCTGGCTTTCACCGTCAAACTGCACCAACCACGTCAACTCAGTCAATGAGTTGTTCCCCAAGACGATTTCCGCAATGGGGTTGTTCAAGCAGACGTCGGCAGCCGCCAACGTCAAGCTCACCTCAGGTGCTGTCCCCACGAAGACATTGTACACCGTCGTTTGCGGACAAGGGAACGCGATGCCGTTCGATGCGTGTTCCACAGTCATGGCGATTTGCCAAGAGCCAGGTGCATAGTTGTGCGAAACTGTGGACCCCACAAATTCGGCTTGGGTTGAGAAGGAACCGTCCCCCCAATCGATGAGCACCGAGGTTCCTGCATCTGAAGGCCCGTTCAGCGCAACGTCGAACGCCATGTCTACGTTGGCCGTGGAGCTGCCGCAGTACAAGAACGTGGTGGTAGGTCCAGAGATGTTGTCTTCAAAAAAACCAGCGCCCAAAGACGCCAATTCCAAACTGCCTTCGACAGTGGCCCCTACCTCAAACGACACGGGGAATGCCTCCACCGTGGTTGTGCCATCGGTGGCAATGAGTTCGAACTCGTAAACTCCTGGGGTCGATGCTTGCACGGTGTACGACGGCGCCAAGTCGGTATCCGTTCCAAGGACGTCCGGGGCAAGCCCATCGAACCTCAATTCAAAGGTGTATGGATCCGTGAATCCAGATACCGTTGGAAATACCGTGAAGTTGTTCCCCTCGCATTCAAACGAGAAGAAGGTCGAGCTGGTGCTCAGGCTGGCGCTTTGGGACCAACCGGTAAACAGAACAGCGAACAATGCGGTCAAGGCCAAAGCGCTGCGAAGCAGCAAGCGTGCCTTCCACCCGCGGGGTGCAATTGTTGACATGATTCGGCGAATTGGGAGCGCAAAATAGCACAAACCCAAAAGATGTCAACAATAAGCTGTGAACTATTATGTTCTTAGCTACAGGTCGTGCCGAAGGCGGAAAGCACCAACAGCACGTCGGTGACGTTGGTCGCACCATCGCCATTGATGTCCATGGTGCACGCACTGGCGCATCCAAACTCGCTCAAGACGTCAAGCACATCGGACACCGTGACCACCAAATCCCCGTCCATGTCGCCCACACAAGCTTGGGTAGACTGCTCTTGGCACGGATTGTCCAAGTCGATCAGCGTTTTCTGAAGGAAATCGTTGACCACCTCTGTGTAACCCGACAAGCACACCATGCCGTTGGCGCTTCCGATCCAATGAACGCGAAGGAGCGGCACGTATGACGTGTTTTTGGCAATGCTCATGCCGTCGTAAGTCACCGTCAAAACTTGGTCTCCACCTGGCGCGTGAGAGGGAATCCCGGTGTACGCATACGACGAATCGAGCAGGCTTTCCGTTTGGCTGATTTGGAGCCCATCGAATTCCAACTGATAACCCAAAATCCGCGCTTCCGGATTCTTCACATGCACGTCCAAGTACTGCTCGTCCCAGTTCACTTCCGCGATTGTGAAGTGCGTCGTGTCGAAGGGGTTGACGATGTCGTTCACCGGGAACTCACAATGGCTGTGTACGCCGGTCGAATCGGGGTCCGTGTGGGCCTCGTTCCACCATTGGCAGTCCGCCATGAACGCCGCATCCGCCACGGTCAATGCGCCGTCGGAGTTGATGTCGTTGCAGTTCGCAGGCACCAAGTCGGAACCGAGCACGCCTTCGACGTACATCTGGGCATCGGCCAAATCCTGCACGAGGTCGTCGTTCAAGTCACCGATGATAGCCACCCCGCCGCATTCGCCGTTGCAATCGATCAAGGCAGTGCCGTAGGGGTCGCCAGCACAATCGGTGAACGTCGGGCAATCGGTCAAAATCGTGGTCTGCAAGTCACCGCCCGAACGGTCGAGGTCGATGCACACCACCGCCCAATTGTTCTCGGTGTTGGTTTCGTACCGGCCCAAGGCGTCGGGGTCATAGTCCCAGTTGACGCGTACCACCAAGCGGTACTGGCCGTCTTCCACGTCGGTCACGTCAATCCACTGGCAGCTCAATCCACTCGAATAAATGTCGCCGCATCCAGCAGCAATGCCCATGTTGGAGCAACCGTATGTCGCCGACCCTCCGTCACTGCACTCCAAATCCATGACACAAAACCCATTCTTGAACCCAATGGGAATCAAGGCCCCCTCCATGGTGAACAGATCGTACTTGGCGTACCCTTTGTAGTGCCAGTGGTTGTGGCATTCGCCCCACTCAAACTGACCCGTTTGGTTGGCCTGGGAAGTGGTGCCGATGTAGTAGTCGATCTCTCCGATGTTCTTGATGTGCGTGGTGAATCGAATCAATTCACGCGTTCCAAATCCATTCAGACATCCTTCTTCGATGTAGCAGTCGGTTTGGCTGACGTTCATTGTGGTCGTGTACAGGCTGCTCGACACCACATCCGCCAACACAATCAAGTCTGGACCCGTGCAAGATGGATCTCCCTCGTACACGCAAGACCCATCGTCCACCTCTGCTGCCGGGCTGTAGTTGCAGGCGCCCGAGTCCGTGCATCCCGTGGGTTGGCCCGCGTAATCGAACGTCCAATCAAATCCACCGCAGCTGCCATCCAACGACGCAAAGCGCACCCAGTACTGCACCCCGCCTTCCAACAAAATGGTCAATGCAGCCTCTTCACCGCATCCGCCTTGGTTGTCGTCGTAGTAAATGGACCCTTCGTTGGTGTCGTCGAAGTTGCCCATGTTGCAGTAGTCGTAGATGTACAGCGTGGTGTTGCATGCCGCACCGCAAGAGCTGAACTGGTACATGCCGTTGGCGGCTGGTGTGAAGGTGTACCAAAAGTTGTCCTCGGCTTGCGACACCGTGCCGTAGTCGGCGTCGGTCAACGCCACCGCATCATTGCACGTTGCCCCTGGCGCACAATCGAATTGAACTTGGTCCTGCTGGCCGTAGTCGCCACCAGTTGCCACGGCCACCCCATCCAGGAACAGCGTGTACGCACCTTGACCGTAACCACAGCAAATGCCATCCCCGTAGCTGTCGTTGATCACAAACTGCAGGCACGGAAACTCGTCTGCACCGGCAATGCACACGCTGTCTGTGTAGGTCGTTCCAGAAGATCCGTAGGGGCCTCCCGACAGCAATTGCCCATTGGCCTCCGACAACGTCCACGTGATTTCACCTGGGTAGTTGTCCGTGAGGATCTCGACCACCACTTGCGATTGGCCCGCATCGCATTGCGCGAAGAGACTTGCAGAAGAGCCCAAAAAGAGGGTCATCGTCACAAGCGATGACAGGGTGTGGAGCACGTGTTTCATGTTGGGGATTTGGTTTGGATCACGGCTTATGGAAGTCGCTGTTTCGGTTCAATCAGTTGCATGCATCGCCAAAGGCGCCCAGCACAAGAAGCATGTCGGCCACCGTGGTGGCACCATCGCCGTTGACGTCTTCAGGACAGGGAGAAGTGTACGTGCATGTGGTGGTCACATTGGCCCAAGGCACGTAGTTCAATGCGGAAGGGTCGGTGCATCCTGCAAACTCGCAGGAGTTGTCGTCCTCCGTGGCGTTGGCATTGTAATTCATCGCTCCTGGGTAACGGCATCCCGCCACGCTCAGCACAGGCTCGTACTCCAGGTTTCTGAATTCTTTGATGATGTTGGGGCCCGATCCCGGATAAGAGGGGCCGTTGAACGCCAAGTACACCGCGCCGGTGTACGGGTTCACCGCCACGTCACGAATGCGTTGGCCGTAACTGGCAAACCACTGCGTCTCCCCCATCACACTCATGCCGTCTTCCGACATGGACAAGACGCTGAGGCGTTTGTCATTCAGGGCAAATCCACCCATCACCGACAGCAACAGGCAATTCTGCCACTCGGGAATCGCGGGGTGGTTGTACCATGTCAACCCGTTGACCGCAGCGCAGGGCGAAAAGCTGTCGATGGGTTCGCGCACGTTGTTGGCTGCACAGTAGCTGTTTTCACTGGACGTGTTGCACATGCCCTGAACGTTGGGCCAACCGTAGTTGCGGCCCGGCTCAATGATGTTGACTTCGTCGTCGTTGCTTTGGCCGTGCTCGGAGCTGTAGATGATGCCTCCTGGGCCGAGGGCCAAACCCTGTGGGTTGCGGTGTCCGTAACTGTACACGTAGCTCCCTGGCGTGGGGTTGTCCGTCGGCACGGTGCCGTCGAGGTTGAGTCGCAAGACTTTGCCGTTGAGGCTGCTCAAGTTTTGGCTGCTCGCCCCTCCGTCTCCCACATCTCCTGTGGTCATCAGCAAGGTGTGGTCAGGTAAGACCAACAGACGGCTACCGTTGTGGATGCCGCCTGCAGGCAACGTCAACAACACTTCTTCGTTGACCAGCGAAGTGCCGTTCCAATCAAACACGGAAAGACGCTCCGTGCCGCTCCATGCGGAACCTGTCGTGTACACAATGAACACCTTGGGGGTGGTTTCCCATTCGGGATGCATCGCCATGCCCAACATGCCGGGCTCCCCACTGCCATTGTTGGTGACGGAACGCGTCAGCACCGTGGTGGTGGCGCCCGTCTCGGGATCGATTCGGTACACTGTGCCTGGGCGGCTGGTGACCCAAAGGAAATCGTCCGGACCCCACAAAATTTCCCAAGGCAGCTGGATGCCCGAAGCAATGTCCGTGGCGGTCAGCGTGGTGTTACCAACTTGAAACGTGTCTTGGCTCAACGCGGCATTCGGCAAGGAAAGCAGCGCCCCAATCCACATGACAAAGACAAGGTGTCGGCTCATGGTTTTGGTGTTCAGTCTTTCCTAAAGTACGCGCATTCACATCACAAAACCTTGACATTCTCCGAGTTTCCCACAATCCCCGGGTGGTGAACACGTTGGGCTTTGGTGCGGTTTGGACGGTGGGCGCGCCATCTTTGGCATGATGTTCGCCCCGGTCTTTGCGTTCGTCCAACCTCGATTCAAAAGCCTTTCACCATGCCTGAAATGTCCCAAAAAACCTGGCTCCTCGTTGTGGCCACGCTCGCCTTGGCCGTGGCATACTTGGGCTATCAATTGTCGGACCGCAACGCGACCATTGGCCTCTTGAACAGTGACAATGCCGGGCTGACGCTGGAGAAGGACCAACTGATTTTGGACTTGGAGAAGATGCGCTTCTCCTACGACACCCTTGAGACGGAAAACACCATGATGCTTGCCGAGCTCGCAGCGCAACAGGAGCGCATCGACGGGCTGCTGACGAAAGTGAAGAACGGGTATTGGGAAGTGGCCAAACTGAAAAAGGAAGCTGAGACCTTGCGCAGCATCATGAAGGGCTACATCGGCACCATCGACTCGCTCAACCAGTTGAATGTGGCGTTGCTCGATGAGAATTTGGCTATGAAAGCCCAAATGGAAGCCGTCTCCCAAGAGAACGCCGACCTGGTCGAGCGCCAGGAGAACATGGAAGAAATGCTCGAGGCAGGCCAAACCCTCCAAGTCGCCGAACTCGCCCCGGTCGGGGTGCGCGTCTTGTCCTCAGGTCGGCAGCGTGACACGGACCGTGCCTTGCGGAGCACGATGCTGAAGGTGTGTTTCACCATCTTGGAAAACCGCATCGCCCCGGTCGGGAACAAAACCCTCCACCTCCGCGTCACCGACGGAGATGGCAACGTGCTTCCCAACGAATCCGGCGGCACCGACTTCAGTGCCTCTCGAACCATCGACTACGCCCGCGAACGGCTTGACGCGTGCATCTTCTACAGCGCGCCGGACGCCGACGCAACCGCCCCTTTTGCACCGGGCACCTACCTCGTTGAAATCCTCGAAGGCGCAACCGTCATCGGCACTTCGGACCTTGTCTTGCGCTGAGCCCACGGCGCGTTTTCGACGCTTCTGAATTCCTGACCCACGACCACAAACCCCAAGTCTCGTGTGAAACCCTGAGCCCCATCCTTGGGCCATGGTTTTGGAAAGCCGCACCCAGACCGGACGACGCGGAGAGGCATGGGCCTTGCAAGCCCTGATCACGCCTTCGAGGCAGCTTTTGGCCACGAACTGGCGATGGCACCGTCATGAAATCGATGCCGTTTTCATAGAATTGGACACGGTGGTGTTCCTTGAAGTCAAAAGCCGGACTGGGTGCGGCACGTACCTGCCCGAGCCCTTGCCCATGCCCAGCACGGCGCAACAACGGCGCATCGTCCGAGCCGCGCATACGTTCATGAAGCGCCATCGACTCCAAACCCACGCGTGCCGATTCGACCTCGCCACGGTTTGCTTCCACAGGCGCGATGGCACTGTCGTAGACTTCAACCATGTGCAGGGCGCCTTTGATGGAACGCAAACCCTCTTGCCCGCGACACGTTGCCCGAACTGGCGGAGGGTGCCGTGACGGACGCTGGGAGCTACCTTTGTACCCTCATGAAACAGAACCCTGACCAAGGCCGCCGCGGAGGCGCCCGCAAGGGAAGTGCCAGCCAACGCTCAGGCAAAGGCGCGAAACCTTCAACTTCCCGTGGCGGTAAACGCCCCTCCTCGTCTGCCCGTACCGGCAAGTTCGGCGGCCGACCAGGACAGGGCAAACCCAAGCTCAAATTCGCTCCCGTTCCAGACGCCTCGGCCACGATGCGTCTCAACCGGTACATCGCCCAATCGGGGGTGTGCTCCCGTCGCGAAGCCGATGTGATGATCGGCGCCGGTGTGGTGAGCGTCAACAACCAAGTGGTCACCGAATTGGGATTCAAAGTGGACCCCACGAAAGACCTCGTTCGCGTGGAGGGCGACACCATCCGCCCCGAAACCATGCGGTACGTGCTGATCAACAAACCCAAGAACTTCCTTGGCGTTGAACACGACCCCAGCGGGCGTCGGTGCGTGGGTGACTTGATCAAGCAAGCCTGCAAAGAGCGCATCTCTCCTGTGGACCGCATCGAAAAAGAAAGCACCGGGCTCATCCTGTTCACCAACGACGGAGAGCTGGCCAAGCGACTCAACCACCCTAAGGTGGCGCTGCGAGAGCTCTACCACGTCACCCTTGCGAAAAAGGCCTCTCCCGAAGACCTCGAAAAAATGGTCGAAGGATTTGTTGTGGACCAAGGATTTGTCAAGGCCAAAGCCGCGGAGTTTGTCAAAAACGACCCCCACGAAATCGGCATGGAACTGCACAGCAACCGCAGCCGCATCGTCAGACGCATGTGGGAGCAGCTTGGGCACAAAGTGATCAAGGTGGACCGCGTCGTCTACGGGCCTTTGACCAAAAAAGACCTGCCTCGTGGCCATTGGCGCCACCTCAGCCGTGAAGAGTTGAACATGCTTCGAATGACCACGTGAGCGCCAAAAAAACCTCCATGCCATGAACGACAGTTTGGTCATCATCCCCACGTACAACGAACGCGAAAACGTGGTGCGCATGCTCGAAACGGTGATGGGCCTCGAATTTCCGTTCGACGTCCTCGTCGTGGACGACGGCTCGCCAGACGGCACCGCGGCGCTGGTGAAGGAGGTTCAATCCAACCACCACGATCGCATCCATCTGTTGAAGCGCAAAGGCAAGCTCGGGTTGGGCACCGCCTACATCGCTGGATTTCGGTGGGCCCTGGAAAAAGGCTACGACTTCGTCTTTGAAATGGACTGCGACTTTTCACACAACCCTGAAGACCTGATTCGCCTGCGGGTGCCATGCGCCGAAGGGGGTGCCGGCATGTCCGTCGGATCGCGCTACGTGACAGGAGGCGGGGTGGCCAACTGGCCCATCAACCGGCTGATTCTGAGCTACGGTGCGTCGCTCTACGTCAACCTTACGTTGGGGTTGGGTGTGAGGGATTCCACCGCAGGTTTTGTATGCTACCGGCGCGAAACGCTTGAGGCCATTCAACTTGATGCCGTTCAATTCGTGGGGTACGCCTTCCAAATCGAGATGAAACTCCGAGCCAAACGCAACGGATTCGCCATCAAGGAAGTGCCAATCACGTTCGTGGACCGCGAGCTGGGGACGTCCAAAATGAGCATGAACATCTTCCGCGAAGCGCTGCTCGGCGTCTTGCAAATGCGCTTAAAGCGCGTCTTCTTCCCCACCAAAACCCAAGACTGACCATGAGCCAAGCCACCCTGTTTCAAAATGCCCACGTGGTGAACGACGGGCTTGTGCGCGTTCAAGACGTGCTGGTCGATGGTGAGCACATTGTGGCTGTGGGGCACAAACTGGCCGAACTCGCGGAAGACGCCCACCTGAAATCGTTGGCCCAAAACGCGGAAGTGAAAGACTGCACCGGCTTTTGGCTGATGCCCGGTTGCATCGATGACCAAGTGCATTTCCGTGAGCCAGGACTCACCCACAAAGCGGAGATCGCCACAGAATCCGCCGCGGCTGCCGCGGGGGGCATCACGTCCTTCATGGAAATGCCCAACACCGTGCCCCAAGCACTGACTCAAGACTTGCTGCAGGACAAATACGACCGCGCGGCCGAAGTCAGTCCTGTGAACTACAGCTTCTTCATGGGGGCCAGCAACCACAACCTGGATGAAGTGCTCCGCACCGACCCCACACAGGTCTGCGGCATCAAGGTCTTCATGGGTTCTTCCACAGGGGATATGTTGGTGGACGAATCGGAAGTGCTCGAAGGCATCTTCAAAGAGGCGCCCACCCTGGTGGCCACCCATTGTGAAGACGAAGCCACCGTTCGGGCAAATGCAGCGGCGGCACGGGCGAAGTTTGGAGAGCATGTGCCAATCGCGCAACACCCACTCATCCGCAGTGCCGAGGCGTGCTACAAAAGCTCCTCAAAGGCCGTGGAGCTCGCCACCAAGTTGAACACACAGCTGCACATCTTGCACATCAGCACGGCACGCGAGCTGGACTTGTTTGACAACAGCCTGCCGCTCGAAGAGAAGCGCATCACGGCTGAGGCATGCATCCACCACCTTTGGTTCACGGACGTCGAATACGAGCAAAAGGGCACCCACATCAAATGGAATCCCGCGGTGAAAACCGCCCACGACCGCGAGCACATCCGCGCCGCCATCTTGGATGGACGCATCGACGTGGTGGCCACTGACCACGCCCCACACACCAAGGATGAAAAGAATGGCAGCTACTTCAATGCGCCTTCCGGCGGGCCATTGGTGCAACACGCTTTGGTGGCGATGCTCGATTTGGTCCACGATGGGTTGTTGCCCGTGGAGAAGGTGGCCGATTTGATGGCACATCGGGTCGCGCGCTTGTTCCGCATGAGCGACCGTGGATTCATCCGCCCTGGCATGAAGGCCGATTTGGTGTTGGTGCACCCCAACGACCCTTGGACCGTCCGCGAAGACAACATCATGTCCAAGTGTGGATGGTCCCCCTTCACCGGCCACGTGTTCAAGAGCCGCGTTCACGAAACGTGGGTGAACGGCACCTGCGTTTGGGACGGGCGCAGGATCACAACATCCCATGGCAACCACGCCGGGCAACGCCTCACCTTCAACCGCTGATCGCATGAGGCCTTTGCGCATCTTGATCGCCGTGACCCTCGTGGTTTTCATAGGGTGTGCGCCCGAAGCCGTGGATCGTGATCCTCAGGTGCAGCCGCCCGAGGGTGTGATGGATCGAGCCGAATTCGTGCGTGTGCTGAAAGAAATCCAAATGGTGGAGGCGGTGTCCGATTTGCGGACTTTCCGGAACGACAACGAAAAGCAGCGGCTGGCAGAAGCGTACAACGACGTTTGGCAACGGACGGGTGTGAGTGCGGAAACCTTCGAAGCCAGTTACGAGTGGTGGTGGGCGCAGCCCGCGGCGATGAAAGCGATGCTGCGCGACGTGGTGGACGCCTTGAAGGAAATGGAATCCGACGCGAAGCGCGCCTCCGACACGGACTCTCTGCAGCCTGGGAATCTCAAGCGTCGCGATTCAGGCGGTACGCCTGAGCTGTCGACGCGATGACGTCAGGGATGGGGGTGTATGCCCACGTTTGGCCCATCTCGGCGAGAGTCCGCAAGATGAGGGTGCCGTCGTAGCGCTGGTGTTCCTTGCCGCTCGCCAAACTTTCTCGAGAAATCATCGAACGCCGGCCGGTCAGAAGCTCGTACACCCGCACCATGCGCCAGACCACGCCTGCCATCCAGCCCCGCACCGCGCGCGAGGGGCGAGGACGACCCAGCGCATCTGCAATGAGTCCCATCACCTCTTGGTGGGTCCTGTGCTCGGCACACAAGACAAACCGCGCGTCGCGCACGTCGCTGTCGGCAAGGCGCACGCACACTTCAGCCACGTCGTCGGCACCGACGTAGCCGCCACTGCCTGTCGGGTACCATGACAACCCGCGATCCAGCACCCTGAACAATGCCGACGAGCTGCGGCGGTAATCTCCAGGCCCCAAAATGATCGTGGGGTTCACCACCACCACGCCTCCGGGAAGCCCTTCGACGGCGCCGCGACACGCCTCCATCTCCGCGCGATGCTTGGACCTCGCATATGCTGAGGTCCCGGGCTGTTCCTCGAATAGGGTCGATTCGTCCGTGGGTTGGCCCGCCTTCCGGCCAAGGGCAGCCACGCTGCTCACGTGAATCAACCGAGACGTCTGGCAGTGGAGCATGGCGTTCACCAAGTTGGCCGTGCCCTCGGCATTGATGCGCCGAAGCGCGTCGCGGTCGTCGGCGTGAAACGACACCAAAGCAGCGCAATGAAAGACCCGCGTGACCCCCTCCAACGCATCCTCCAACGACGCTTGATCGGTCAAGTCGCCTTCGACCCACTCCAAGCGAGACAGGCTTTCCGGATTCGCGGTGCGGACGGCGGCCTCGACCCGGGCGCGGTCGGACGTGGGGCGATGGAGGGCGCGGACGGTTTGGCCTTGAGACAGCAACTTCACCACCACTGGCATCCCCACAATCCCCGTTGCTCCTGTGACCAAATCCATGCCGCAAAGTACTGCGCGACCTACCTTCGTTCAACGATGGCGACCACCGAGCACATCCAATCGATCCTCGACCGAATACCCCACGAACCGGGCGTCTACCAGCACTTCGATGCGGATGGAAAATTGCTCTACATCGGCAAGGCCAAAAACCTCAAAAAGCGTGTCGCCAGTTACTTCACCAAACAAGATCACAACGGGAAAACCCGCCTGTTGGTGAAGAAGATTCGGGATGTGCAATGGATTGTGACCGCCAGCGAGGCCGACGCCCTGCTGCTGGAAAACAACATGATCAAGGAGCACAAGCCGATCTACAACATCCAGCTCAAGGACGACAAAACCTACCCCTTCATCGTCCTCAAAAAAGAGCGCTTCCCCCGCATCTTTCCGACCCGGCAGGTTCGCAAAGACGGGAGCGAATACTTTGGGCCCTACTCCAATGTGAAGGGCATGCACGCCGTGCTCGACCTCTGCAAAAAGCTGTATCCCATTCGCACGTGCAGCCTCGCCCTGACCGAGGACAACATCGCCAAGGGCAAGTTCCGCGTCTGCCTCGAATACCACATCGGCAACTGCATGGGTCCGTGTGTGGGTAAGCAAACGGAGGAGGCGTATGCGGAAAGCATTGCCGCGATTCGGCACGTCTTGAAGGGCAACCTCGGAGAGGTCAAATCCGCGCTCAAAACGTCCATGCTGGCCGCGGCTGAAGACATGCGATTCGAAGAAGCGGAGCGCCTCAAACTCAAACTGCTTGCCGTCGACAAGTTCCAGGCCAAGAGCACCGTGGTGCACCCGACCGTTTCGGATGTGGAGGTCTATGGCGTGGTCACCGACGCGAAGTCGGCGTTCGTCAATTTCATGCGGATTCACAACGGCGCCGTGGTGCAAGGCCAAACCCTCGAGTTCCGCCGCCGATTGGACGAGTCCGACGTGGAAATTCTTTCGGCGGCCATCCCGCAAATCCGGGACCGCTTCAACGTCGCCAGCCGCACCGTCCTCACCCAAACCGACGTCGACGTCTTTGGGGCGGAATGCCTAGTTCCGCAACGTGGAGACAAGAAGAAGCTCCTGGACATGAGTCTGCGCAACGCCCAGTTCGCCATGCGAGACCGGCACGCCCAGCTCGAGCAAGTGGACCCTGACGCCGCCAAGGACCGCCTCATGGAAACGATGATGCACGACCTCCGACTCAAGGAACACCCCGTGCATATGGAGTGCTTTGACAACTCCAACATCCACGGCACCAACCCTGCATCTGCTTGTGTGGTGTTTCGCAATGGCAAACCCGCGAAGCGAGACTACCGCAAATTCAACATCCGTACCGTCGAAGGCCCCGACGATTTCGCCAGCATGAAAGAGGCGGTCTACCGTCGCTACAAGCGCCTGCGGGACGAAGGCGAATCGCTGCCCCAAATGGTCGTGATCGACGGAGGCAAAGGACAGCTCTCGCATGCCATGGAGGCCATCGACGAACTCGGCCTTCGCGGCCAAATTGCCTTTGTCGGCATCGCCAAGCGCCTCGAAGAGTTGTATTTCCCCGGGGACAGCGTCCCCATTTACCTGGACAAGAGATCACCAACGCTGCGGGTGGTGCAACACATGCGCGACGAGGCTCACCGCTTCTCGTTGGCCCACCACCGCAAGCGCCGAAGCAAAGCGTTCCTCCATTCAGAACTCGACGAGATTCCTGGAGTGGGCCCCAAAACCCGCCAGGCCCTCATGGCCGCCTTTGGAGACGTCAAGGCCATCTCAGAGGCTTCTGAAAAGGCCCTTCTCGACGTGGTCAACCTCAAAGTGGCCCGCGCCGTGCGGGTGCACTTTCACGGGGCCAAGGCCTGAGCCCGGCCCAGACGATTCTGCAACAAGTCAGCAGATTTGGCCGAAGACCGAAAGCAAGGTCAGGAGGTCCGACACCGTCACGACTCCGTCACCGTCGATGTCGCTGCTGCACGCCTCAGTGCAACCAAAGTCCGCCAACACGGCGAGCAAATCCGCGACCGTGACGCTGCCGTCTCCGTTCAAATCCCCTTCGCAATCCCCGGCACAAGAGGCGTACTCGCAAGAGCCGTCATCCACTGTGGCTGCTGGGTTGAAATTGCAAGCGGTCGGATCCGTACAATCCGTGACGGTGACCACAACCTCCGCGCGTGGACTCGTGCATTCCACGGAAAGCGTGCTGCTCACCTGCCAGTCATAGAAGAAGTAGTAGTAGTCCAAACTTGGTCCCGCCGTGCTGTTGGTGATGCTTCCCAGCCCTGCCAAATCGTAAGGGTAGGCTAACGTCGATGCCGTGCCTTCACGCCACAACTGCGGATCGCCCGTGGTGCAACGCAAGCCGTATCCGCTGCCCGGCTCAAGCTCAAACCCGATATCGAGCACGAACTCCCCGTCGGTGACGTTCACCGTCGACGACCACAAGACTTGCCCGAAGGCGTTGATGATTTCAAAACTCCGGTCGTACGTGCCATTTGCAAACAACGTCACTTGGTCGAGTTGCATGGGTTCGAACACGTCGAATTCGAGCCAACGTGCGCTGTTGGGGTGGTACTGCCCGCCTGGCTGTGTCGTCACCTCTCCTCCGCTCCCGGAAGCGCCTGTGGTGGTTTGGCTTGCCTCAGCCCAAAACGACGACGTCTCGGACACCGAAGGCAATGACAACGTCGCACCCTCGGCGAGGAGGTTGCCCCCCACTTCAGCATCGTACCAGCGCAGCACCTGGTTCTCGCCGGCAGACGCCACGAGGGTGACGGGCCCTGAAGAGGCCAGGGTCGTGTCTGGAGAGGTGGTCGGCGCGGTCGAAGGCCCTTCAAACACAAAAACGTCCACAGCTTCGGAGGTGACCACGTTGCCACACTGGTCCTCCACTTCAACGGCGTAAGAACCCGTTTGGCCTACCTCAATGGAAGGAGAGGTTTCGCCGTTGTTCCAGGTGTAAGACGCCCCTTCGCTTGCCGTCAGGGTCCACACACTGCCCTCGCACAAGTACTCGCTGCCCGCCACCGCAACGGTCGGCGCAACCGTTCCATCCAGCACCTGGATTTCAATGGCGTTGGACAATCCCGCACATCCGTCGGTGTTGAACGCGGTGAGGGTGTACAGTCCCGAAGCAGTCACTTCGAGCATGTTGCCCGCATTGGTGCCGTCGCTCCAATCGTAGGAAGAGAAGCCCGCTGGGGCCATGAGCAGCACAGACTCGCCGGGGCAGAGTTCTGTGGACGTGGCGGTGATTTCCAACGGCACCGTGCAAGGCACCTCCAGCACCGTGTGGTACTGGTCCACCGCCGGCGTGGTCAATTCCGTGGTCAAGCCGCTCGGCCAAAACACCGTCGCCGTTTCCACAACATCATTCGCGCCCAATCCAAAGTGGCATGAGAACGTCGAGGTCATGCCGTAGCTCTCGCCGGCGCGAACGCTGCGCACCTGCGTGCCAAACACCCCCGTGATCTCCACCGTCGCCCCCACCGCGTCGCGGTTGGACTGGAATCCTTCAAGCTCGAACGTGATCCAGTGCTGGTCGGGATTGCCGTTGTTGATCCACAGGACATCATCGTTGCTGTTGTCGGGGCTGACGTAGCTGTTTCCGTAGCTCGCGTACACATCGACTTGGCCATCGCGATTGACGTCACCCGTTGCAAAGCTGTGCATGGTGTCGCCGTAGGGGAACATGTTGGGCACGTTGGTGAACGTTTGGTCGCCGTTGTTCTTGAAGTAGGCGTGCGCACCACCGCTGTAGATCAAATCGACGTACCCGTCGTTGTCGAAGTCTTCGAGTTTGGCTTGCAAAAAGAAGCCCGTGACCTCAAGCCCGCTGTTGGGCGTGATGTCCGTAAAGTTTCCGGTGCCGTCGTTTTCGAGGAGCAACAACGTGGTGCTGTGGTTGGTCACAAGACAATCGAAATCGCCGTCGTTGTCAATGTCCGCGAAGTCTGCCGTCCAGCTTTGCTCAAAGAAGACCAAACCGCGCGCGGCCGCTTCTTCTGTGTAGTTCCCGTTTCCGTCATTCACCCAAAGCTGGTTGACGCGACGTGGGTCTTGGGGGTCGTTCACAAACTGACGGCACTTGGCGATGTACAAATCGAGGTCCCCGTCGCGGTCAAAGTCCGTCCAAACCGAACCGTAGTTGCCGCTGTGGTCCGTGTTGGGATAGCCTCCTGTGTCATAGCTCGTCAGCGGCATGAGGTTTTGGTTGTCCAACGTCCCGCCTTCCGAGCCCTTCCAGAGCCGGCTCACGGCATCGTCGTGGCACGCAAACACATCCAACACGCCATCTTGGTCGACGTCCGCCATGTTGCAGGCCTGCATGAACATCGAACCGTTGTTCAAGCTGGACAGCGTTCCTTGCCCAGGTGCGGTGATGTGCATCAAGTGCACGCCGTCATAGGAACCGCCACTGAACACGTCCTTGTGCCCGTCGTTGTCGAAATCTCCCACGCACATTCCCCACTGGCTGGACCCCGAAACGTTGCCCAGCGCGTAATCGGTGAAAGAACCGTCGGTCGCCTGGTACAGGGTGTGAAGGCTGCGGCTTTGATCAAGGATGACGAGGTCGTCGTATCCGTCCCCGTCCAAGTCGGCAAACCCCACGCAACCGCCACTGTTGAACGTCTCAGGGAGATTGCCGTTGCCGTTGGTGAAAGACTGGCCGTGCACCCATCCGAAGGTGCCCAACAAAACCGCGGTCGCAAGCGCACGTGCGCTGGAAGGAGTGAAAATCATGTCGTTATCAGTTGCTCAACGTCTGGATGCATCAACAGGACGCCCTGAACGTCGAGGACTTTGAAGATACGACATCTCAGCCCATGAGGCCGTCACCCAAGTCACAGGGATGCGAGGACGGGCTCAGAAATCAAATCGCCCGCCCAGAGCCGGTCCACCCAGGGCGCGACACTCGTTCACAAGGCGGGTCAGGAGGTCTGCGGCCGGCTCGAGGGTGGAAAGCATGGACGCGATTTGGCCAATCTCCAATTCCCCTTCGTTCAGGTCCCCTTCAAACATGCCTCGCTTCGCACGACCCCGTCCCAAGAGGGCCTTCAACTCCTCCGGCGTGGCACCTCGCTGCTGGGCTTCAATGACTTCGCGGGCAAACGGATTGTGGAGCAGTCGAACAGGGGTCACGTCCTTCAACTCCAGGCTCGTCGCGCCCTCACCGGCATCCAACACCGCCTGCTTGAAAGCCACGTGCGCTGAACTCTCCGGAGTGGCCACAAATCGAGATCCGAGCTGCACGCCCTCGGCCCCGAGCATCATGGCTGCAAGAATGGACCGCCCGTCGTGAAGGCCGCCGGCCGCGATGACCGGAATATCGCACGCGTCGGCCACTGACGGCACCAAACACATGGTTGTCGTCTCCTCTCGGCCATTGTGACCCCCTGCTTCGAAGCCCTCGGCCACGACCGCATCCACCCCTGCGTCTTGAGCCTTCAACGCAAACTTCACGCTGCTCACCACGTGCACCACCTTGATGCTGTGCTGTTGCAAATGCGACGTCCACGTTCGTGGGTTTCCGGCGCTCGTGAACACAATAGGGACCCCGAGTTCGACAATGCTGGCCATATGCTCCTCCACTGCGGGGTAGAGCAACGGCACGTTGACGGCGAAGGGCTTGCCTGGTGCGGCGGCTTGAACCTTTTGGATTTGGTCTCGCAACACCTCGGGGTACATGCTGCCTGCGCCCAAAATGCCCAGTCCACCAGCACCACTCACCGCACTCGCCAACTCCCATCCACTGCACCACACCATGCCTGCTTGGATGATCGGGACGTCGATGCCCAACAGGGCGCACACTCGGTTGTTGGCGTTCATGGAGTCGAAGGTACGCGCGCTTTCACCGGGCTTCAAACGGCGCTTCAAACACCAAGCGGTTGTCCGAGACCAGCCTTGGATCCCCGACAATGGACGCGTGCTTCTTTTGGCAAGCGTCGGACATGCGCGCCCAATCCCCTTGCTCCCAGGACAGCGCTTTGTTCAAATGATGGGCCCAAACGTCCACATCCAACTGCAAATCCCACCCCAAGTCGAGCTCGGCAAGGCCACGCCACGGCGTTTGGTCGCTGAGCAACACGGGGCGGCCATGGGCCCATGCTTCCACAACGGCATGCCCAAAATTCTCGTGAGTGGTCGGCATCAAAAGGGCGTGGCATCCCGCCCACACATCGCCGAGGGAGTCGGGAGGCACTGCGCCCGCATGCACCACCTTCAAGCCAGGACGAGCCATGGACAACAGGCGCTCGAGGTACCGCTTGTCTTCCGCCGGCCCCACCAACTCAATGGTCAGTTCTCTTTCCCCCAAGCCAACCTTCTGAAGCGCCTCGAGCGCGAAGTGAATGTTTTTGATGGGATGAATGCGACCCAAAACCACCCAATTCAAGGTTTGAGTGCTGGGCATCGCTGCTCTTCCTGTGGTGACGAGCGGAACGTTGCCGGCAATGGTCACCGATGCGGCTGGAAATGCCCGAAGCACATCGCGCGCCTCCACCGAAGTGCTGGCATGCCATCGAACGCCTCGATACAAGCCGATAAGGCGAGCGAGGGTCAGAAAAAGCTTCTTCTTTGCGAGCTTGATGGCCAGCGCGCCGGTGCCCAACATGCCCCTCGGCGCCAACACCACACGGATGCCCAACGACTTGGCCGCGCGCAACGGCTGCAACGCGAAGGGCACGCTGAACAGGCTGTTGAGGTAAATCACGTCGGGAGGAGGGGTCTCGGCGGTGCCGCGAAGTTTGGCCTTCCACCACGCGTAGGACACCTTGGAACGGTAGGTGACAGCGATGCCGTTCTGGTCGGTGGGGATGTCGGATGAAATGCCTCGCAAGGGTTTGGTGCTGCCCAAATCGCGGTTGCCGCACACCACCTCGAGGTGGTGCGGGGTTTGGGCTTTGAGCAACTGCATCAAGTTGTGGACGCTGCGAACAGGACCTCCAGCTTTGTAAGCCGGAGGGTACCACTCCACCACAGCAAGGATGCGCAAGGGTTGCGCAGGGTGTGCGTCACTCGAGGCCATGGCGCTCAAGGTAACCACCGAGGACGGCAAGCGACCAAACCCGGCTCCAAGACCAAGTCGGCTCGCCCGACATGAACGACCGTTCCATGGCCGCAATGGCATCCGACCGCACCCAAGTGCGGTCCTTCAGGCTTGTCAAACCGGCCTCACGCGTGTCCTTTAACGAACCGCGCATCCAGGACTCCCAGGGCAGGACAAACCCCATTTTGGGGCGGTTGACCACCTCGGCCGGCAACAACCCGTCGAGGGATTCCACGAGAAGCTTTTTGGGGGATGTTGGGCGTTTTTGCGTGTCTGTGGCGGCAAGGGCGGCGGCCACGAGCCGGTGGTCCAAGAACGGCACGCGCACCTCCAGGGCGTGGGCCATGCTGAATTGATCAGCGTCTCGAAGCAGGGTGTGGCCCATGTAGGTTCGCATTTCAGCCAAACTCACTTGGCTCAGGAAGGGCAGCCCAAATGCCTTCTTTCCAGGCGCCAACTCGGCGACCAACCACCTGAACACTTCGTTGCCGATCGGAACGTCTGACGTCAACATGCGCTGGAGGTCAGCGCGAAGGAACATCTGACGTGAAAGCGGGTAGGTGTGTGCGATGTCGAAGTAATGCCCTCCTAGGAGTTCGGCCATTTTCCGCGTGGTCATGCCGGGACGGGCCAACGTCAAGGCCTTGCCGAGAAGACGCCTGCCCCCTTTGGGCCAAGCGGCAAGCCAATTGAGTTTGGCCAAACGCGCGCTCCGCTCAAACACGGGATACCCCGCAAACAACTCGTCTCCGCCGAGGCCGCTCAACGCCACCTTGACCCCCGCGCGTCGTGTGGCGCCACTCACCACAAACGAATTCAGTCCATCTGCGCTGGGGTGATCCATGGAGGCCAAGCCGTCTGGAATCTGGGCCAAAAAGTCCTCGGGAGTGAGTCGGATTTCGTGGTGGTCTGTGCCAAAACGTTTGGCGACCATCCTCGACCAGGGACCCTCGTCAAGCTCGCCCTCGGCAAACGTGACGCTGAAGGTGCTGATTGGCTGGGACGAAACTTCAGACATCAGCCCCACAATGGCGCTGGAATCGATGCCGCCCGACAAAAACGCACCGTACGCCACGTCCGAGCGCATGCGCAGCGCCACGGAATCCGAAAGCGTTTCTCGGATGCGCTGACGACGCGCGCTGACGTCGAGGCTGGGTTCGCCGAGCGCTTCGTCCGCGGGGTCCCACCACGTGGCGGTGTGGAGTTCTTCGTCTTGAACGACGAGCAGGCTTCCCGGCTCGAGCGCATTCACGTTCTGGACGATGGTCGCGGGGGCGTGCACTGTGCCGTACATCCACTGGTCGGCAATGGCGTTCCTGTTCAAGGTTCGAGGCACCAACCCTGTGGCGAGCAAAGCCCGAACTTCTGAAGCGAAGAGCAGCGTTCCGCGCTCGGTTTGATGCCAATACAGCGGCTTGATGCCCAGTCGGTCGCGCACCAGCACCAAGCGCCGCGCTGCGCCGGACCACCACGCCAGGGCGAACATGCCGTTGAAGCGCCGCAACGCGTCTTCCAGCCCCCAATGGCGAAGGGCGGCCAACACCACCTCTGTGTCCCCTGACGTGACAAATCGGTGCGCTCCCTGAGCTTCCAGTTCGCGCCTCAATTCGAGGTAATTGTAAACCTCGCCGTTGAAGACGAGTGCGTCATCACCCATCCGGAACGGCTGGTTCGCACCCTCGCCCGTGTCGAGGATGCTCAATCGGCGGTGACCCAGAACGACGTGCTCCTCGTCCGACCAAACCCCCTCCGCATCAGGCCCACGGTGCGCCAAGGCACGGACCATGGTGCCCACGTTTTGGCAAGCGTCATCCAGACCTCCAAACGTCTCGAGTCCGTGAATGCCTGCGATGCCACACATGAATCAGCTCGCTTCGCCGTCTTTTGTTTTGCCCTTCAAGCCGTCCCAGCCTTGGGCTTGCAACGGAACCTCAGGGCCGTTCTTCGTGACAAGCGTGAAGGCGTCTGGTGCCGCCACAGCGTGGCCAATCACCGACAGTTTGGGGTGGTTTCTCACCTTCTCATAATCGTCTTGCTTGACGGTGAACAACAACTCGTAATCCTCGCCGCCACTCAACATGCAGAGCGTTGGGTCGAGGTTGAACTCCCGTGCCGTTTCGTAAACCTTGGGGTCAATGGGCAGCTTGTCCTCGTACACCTTGAATCCCACACCTGACGAAGTGCCGAGGTGCATGATTTCGCTGGACAGTCCATCGCTGATGTCGATCATGGACGTCGGCTTCAAGCCCAAATCCGCCATTTCCCGCACCACGTCCACACGTGCTTCCGGTTTCAACTGACGCTCCAGCAGGTACGCGAAATCATCCAGTTCCGGCTGCGCTGTTGGCGCGGCCTGAAACACGGTTTTCTCCCGCTCCAAGATTTGTAGGCCCATGTACGCCGCGCCCAAATCCCCACTGACCACCAGCAAATCTCCATCTCCAGCGCCGTCTCGGCCCACCAACGCGTCCGCCTCGGCCAAGCCCATGGCCGTCACGGCCAACGTCAACCCGGAAGGCGAGGACGTGGTGTCGCCGCCCACGAGGTCCACTTTGTACACCTCACACGCCAACCGGATCCCCGCCATCAATTCGTCGACGGCCTCCACCGAAAACCGGTTGCTCAACCCAAGGCCCACCACGACTTGGGTGGGGGTGGCGTTCATCGCACAGACGTCGCTCAGATTCACCACCACAGCCTTGTAGCCAAGGTGCTTAAGCGGCGCGTAGCTGAGGTCAAAATGGACGCCCTCACAAAGCATGTCTGTGGTGACGACCACCCGCTTGCCCATGGGGTCCAACACCGCAGCGTCGTCTCCCACACCGCGCAACGTCGATGGTTGTTGGTGGTTGAGGTCTTTCGTCATGCGACGAATGAGCCCAAACTCTCCCAAATCACTGATTTCCGTGCGTTCCATGTGGCGAAGGTACGCCACGGAGAGACGGAGAAGCAGGCCTCAGTGGCGCTGAAGGATCTTGGAGATTTCGTCTTCCAACGCGATGTCGGGTCGAGCGGGAAACTTCCAGGCTTGAGCCAAGTCTGTCACGTGATTCACGATGATGTCTGGGTCGAGCGCTGCGATTTGGTCTGTGGTCATGGGCCCGGAATCCAACAACACCTTCCAACCACACCCCAGCTTCATGGCGTCCACCAACCCCTTAGCGCGCGTCGACACCTTCGCGACGGACGACACGTCGGCAACGCCCAATCGCCGCATGCACTCCTCGATGACGTCCGAAGTGGGGTTTTCCGAGTTGAATTCCTCGGCAAGCACCAAGGCATGAAAGGGAGGGTGTTCGTCCCAACCAAAGCGACGAAGCATGACCTTGACCACGGCAGAGTCCAGCGTCGAGACTGCAGCCACAGCAACGCCGCATTTGTGCCATTGCTCGCACAAGTGCACCACCCCAGAGGCGGGCTCGATGGCGCCTCCATAAGTCATCATGCGGGTCAACTCCTTCACCGCCAAGGCATAGATGGAGTTCACAGAATCTTTGTGTGGTTGTTCCATGGGGTGCAACCAACGCAACACGCGTTCGATGCCTCTGGTTTTTGGAAACCCAATGGCGGTGGCGGCAAGGTCCTCGTCCACGCGCTCACCATGGGCTTGAAACGCGGCCGCAATCGCACCCTTCACCGCGTGGTCGTTCTCCATGAAGACACCAAGTAAATCCATCACCACCAATTGCGGCGCTTCAGGACCGCAAGTCACTACATTGTTAGGCATGGTGCAAAGCACCGCACAAGCCCCCAATCAGGTGGCCACCAAAACGTTCAGGTTTGTTGAAGAATGCGTTGCCTCGCCGTTGCCAAACCGTCAATGGATGGCCACCACAACACCTTCAAAGTGCAGGTCAAGGCCTGCCAAGGGGTGGTTGAAATCCACGTGAACCACGTCCTGCTCCACCTCCACCACGACGCCAATGATTTCTTGGCCTTCGTCGTCTTCCATG
>JAOIQU010000013.1 GCA_028141885.1 Flavobacteriales bacterium
TGACACATGGCTGCTTTCTTCACCGATGGATCCGACCACTTGGCGCAGCACACAGGCCATGGATACATACGCCAAAGCCGGGTGGTTTATGCATCGATTTCGGTTGGAGGTGGGCACCTTGGCCGATGTGGGTGTGAGTCATCGCGGACGACGATCCGCCAGTCAGCTGCGGATTTCCTTGTTTGCCGACTCGGCCAAATCGTGGGGCGCACGTGTCATGCTCTTTGTGTCGCCAACCCGGAGGTGACTTCATTTTGCGTACCTTGGCCTTGATGCATTTGCCTGCACACAAATCCTCTCAATCGCTCCCCAAACTGGCCGCAACCCTTGCTGCCTCGGTGCTGTGCCTGTCGATGGGGTGGGGGCAAGTGCGAATCAACAACCGAAGCTTTGAAGTCTCTGAAGGCCTTCCAACCGCCACAGGGCAATTTGGACTGCTGGATTCTTGGGGAAATGCAGGCAGCCTTTCAGCGTCTCCGGATTTCTATCACACCTCAGGACAAGGAGCTGGCGATTTGCCGCAAACGCCGCTGGCCAAGGTCAATCCATTCGAAGGAGATGCGCTGGCAGGTTTCATTGCCTACACAGAAGAAGCGGTCTCCCGACACGAATACATTGTGGGGTCGTTTTCCAATCCACTTGAAGTGGGGCAAGAATACCGAATGACCTTCATGCTGACTTCGGGTCGCGTACACGATTGGGTCAATGCCGGCTTGGGGGTCAGTGGTTTGGGTATTCATTGTTCGGTGACACCTCCAACCCAGGTGGGGTATGAGCGATTGTTGTTGCCCACCCAATTCAACATCGAGGAGGCCTTTTACGACCAGGAATGGCGCGAAGTGACGTTTGTGTTTCGAGCAGAGGAACCCTTTCGCCATTTCACATTTGGGCTTTTTGAAAGTGAACCGTCCGTGCGCAGGGAAGAAACGGGCTCAAGGGACATGGCCTACTACTTCGTAGACCATTTCACAATTGCTCCTTACCTCCCGGAGCTCGCATTTGAAGGGGAACAAGGCGTTCAGCCGAGACCTGAAGAAACCGAATTGGAGGGGGTGTTCATTCCCAATGCGTTTACCCCAGATGGAGATGCATTGAATGACGATTGGCATTGGTCCATGCCCGACGGTGTGACTGCCGACGTGCTGATCTTCAACCGCACTGGGCATGCAGTCTGGTCAGGCCAAATGGGGTCTTCAAGTGACCATGGCTGGACCGGCACTTTGCCAAGTGGTGCAAAATGTGAGCCGGGGGTTTATCCCTGGAAGGCAAACATCATGGACGCCAACGGCAAACGCATGGAGAAACGCCGTGGTTTCGTGGCTGTGATTCTCTGAGTTGAATGTGGACGTCTCGACCGTTGTCAGCCTGGCCTGGCCCATTGCCTCTCGGCAGAGGTGGAAAATGGACGGGGTGGAGTCAACGGCCTGATGTGTCTTCTGCTTGGCCGCGTGATGCTCGAGAGAAGGTGCTCCATTCGCTGTCCAGGCAATACATCGAAGCTGGACTTGAGCCTCCCATCACACTGGCCAGTTTGCAAAATGACCAATGCCGCGCCGTCACAGTAGGTCATCAGTTGGTTCTCGCCGGAGGCCCAGCGTTCTTTCACCACAAGATTTTGTCGGCTATCAGGACTGCCCGCGCGTTGTCTAAGGACATGGGGGTCCCAGTGGTGCCCTTGTTTTGGATGGCATCGGAAGACCATGATTGGCAAGAAGTGTCGGTCCTTGAGGGTGAGAGAGGCACACATCAATGGCGTCCTGTGGATGCGGACGTTCCGCATCCCGTGGGGCGCCGAAGTCTTGAGGGCATTGAGGAGGCGCTGTCTGCTTGGGGGGAAGATTTGGCAGATCCAGAGATCGCGACCGATGTGGTGGAAGAATGTCGCAATGCATTGGCTCAAGGGCAAACGCTGTCAGGCTTGATGAGACGTTGGTTGCATCGGTGGTACGCCCATGAAGGCCTGTTGGTGTTCGATGCGGATGATCCAGCCCTCAAGACGTTTGCTTCTGAATTGTGGGCGGCAGAATTTGAGGGACGCGGCATTCACAGCATGCTGGAAGGTCGAGCAGAGATGAACGGGCCAGCCCATGTACGCAGAAACAACGTGTTTTGGATGGATGATGACGCCGGCCGTGCAGGTGTTGTGCAATCCAACGACGGTGGCTTTTGGCAGGCAGGAGAAATCCAGGTCGCCAAGGCTGACGAAGACTGGTCAACCTGGGCAACAACGAATGCGAGCCAGTGCAGTCCGGGTGTGCTGTTGAGGCCTCTTTACCAAGAGTTGTTGCTGCACAGCATTGCGGTGGTTGTGGGGCCAGGCGAGTGGGGGTATTGGCATCAATTGCCCGACGTTTTTGCCAAGTTGGGCTTGGCGTTTCCCGCACTGAGGATGCGCGACCATGCGGTGGTACACACTCCTGAAACGATCGGGTTCGGCTGGGACCTCAGTCACGGATGGATGCACGCACAGGATTGGGATCGATGGGTGTTGGATCGGTGGCTGGAGGAGTTGGGACCTGAATTGAATCGACAAGAAACGGAGCTGCGTCAGTGGCAGGAGCGTCAACTGGAATGGGTGCTGCAAGAAGCGCCTGAGCTCGAAGGTCCGACCGCGGCTTTCACCGCGGCGACCAACAAGGCCTGGGGGCAGTGGATGACCAAAATGCGTCGCGCTCTGAAAGGGACACGCGCCAAGGAATGGGCACGGGCGCAGAAAGCTCATGCAAGCCTTGTTCGTGATGGCAAGCCACAGGACCGTTGGGCGAGTTGGCATGTCCTTTCAGGAGGTGACTGGAGTCGCTGGAACCAAGCATGGCTCGATGGAGGAGAAGGGGTGGAGGCCTTGGTTTGGTCTTTTGTTCCTCAAGAATTGCACGACAACGACGCACCGGAAAACTCGGCTGACAGAAATTAGGATGACATTGAAGCGGAGGATAGTTTTGCCGCCTTCATGGCAAACACAGATCACAACCTCCAGCCTGCCCTCGATGAACAAGGGTTGACCGCGTCTCCTCAACTGCCCGAGGGAGTCAAAAACTATCTGATCGACATTGATGGGACCATCACGGAGGATGTGCCCAACGAAGAGCCCGAGCGGATGGCGATTTGCGCGCCATTTGAGGATGCGTTGGAGACGCTCAACAAGTGGCACGATGAGGGGCACATCATCACGTTTTTCACCTCACGGACAGAAGAACACCGTGAAGTCACCGAGACGTGGCTGAACAAACACGGATTCAAGTACCACGGGCTGTTGATGGGGAAACCTCGCGGAGGCAATTACCATTGGGTGGACAATCACATCGTTCGGGCCACGCGCTATGAGGGAAGGTTCACGGATCTCGTCCGCGAACAAAAAACGGTGGAGGTTTTCAGAGGCGAAGACTGAACGCGGCGCTCAATTGTAGCTCTGGGCATCCAAGTGCCTTTGCAAAATCAGGCTTGCCGCAATCGCATCCAGGCTGCCTTTTTCGCGCCGCTGCGATTTTTTCATGCCCCCGGCCCGTTGAATGGCTGAGGCCTCTGCACTGGTGTGATTTTCATCGACAAAGTGAACGGGCAATAACGGAAAGCGTTTTGTCAGTTTGGCCACCACGTCCGAGATGATGGGTGTGGCGTCTGTGTCTGAAGACACAATCAAGTTGGGCTTGCCAACCACGATGGCGTCAAATGGAGCATGGGCGTGCATGTCTTCAATTTCCTTCATCAACGAATCTGTCTCAACTGTTTTCAAAGGAGAACAAATGAGTTGGAGCTCATCGGTGGCCGCCATTCCAGTGCGTCGCGCTCCCACATCGAGTCCGAGAAGTCTGCCCATGAAGGCAAGTTAGTGCAGCAGGTCACGCTACCTTCGTGGCATGAACAAAAACAACCTCCAATCCTGGATTGAGGCCGCTTGGCAGGACCGGGAATTGCTGAAGCAAACCGAAGTGCGGGACGCAGTCGCAGAGGTCATGAAGGGACTCGACGAGGGCACGCTTCGCGTGGCTCAGCCTGAGGGGGAAGGCGTCTGGAGCGTCAACGAATGGGTCAAGCAAGCGGTTCTTTTGAATTTCCCGATTCAATCCATGACGACTGTGGAGGTGGGACCGTTTGAGTTTCACGACAAAATGCCGCTGAAAAAAGGATACGCTGCCGCGGGTGTGCGCGTCGTCCCGCATGCGGTGGTGCGCTATGGCGCCCACGTCGCCAAGGATTGCATCCTGATGCCGTCTTACGTGAACCTCGGCGCTTACGTCGGGGAACGCACCATGGTGGACACTTGGGCCACCGTAGGCTCATGTGCCCAAATTGGTGCCGAAGTCCATTTGAGCGGAGGTGTTGGCATTGGTGGTGTGCTCGAGCCCCTGCAAGCGGCGCCAGTGATCGTTGAAGATGGAGCGTTCATTGGCTCGCGTTGCATTGTGGTGGAGGGCGTGCATGTCGGCAAGGAGGCTGTGCTCGGCGCCAATGTGGTCTTGACCGCAAGCACGCCCATCCTCGATGTTCGAGGCTCTGAGGCCACCGAAACGCGCGGTGCGATTCCGCCAAGGGCCGTTGTCATTCCAGGCACACGTCCCAAAACGTTTCCAGCCGGTACATACCAGGTGCCATGCGCATTGATCATCGGGGAGCGCAAGGCGAGCACCGACCGAAAAACTTCCTTGACCGAAGCGTTGCGACAGCACGACGTGGCCGTGTAAATTGGGCACATGAGCCGCAAAGTCCTTTTCATTCAAACGGCCTTCCTGGGCGATGTCATCCTGGCCACTTCAGCCATGGAGACCTGGCATGAAGCTCATCCACAGGACCGCATTCATCTGCTCGTCCGGAAGCCCATGGACACGTTGTTCGAAGGACATCCTTGGCTTGACAATTTGCTGGCATGGGACAAGCGCCCGAGGGTCAAGGGAAAAGACTGGCGCCGGTTGGTGCGCATGGTTCGCAAGGAGCGATATGACGTGGTTGTCAACCTGCATCGACACGCGTCTTCTGGGATCCTCACGGCGTTGAGCATGGCAAATGTCCGGATCGGGTACGCCAACAATCCTTTGGCGTGGCGATTCACCCATCGCATGCCCCACCGTTGGGGAGATGGCATGCACGAAGTGGAACGACACAGGTCCTTGTTGGCCCCCTTTGTTCCGGAAGGACAGGTGACGTCGGAACCGCGCTTGTATCCGGGTGAGGCGCACGTGACGGAGGCTGAAAAGGCGGGAGCTCGAGGCGTCATGTTGGTCATGCCGGGGTCCCAATGGGCCACCAAGGCCTGGCCAGAGGGGCAATTCGGCAAATTGCTCGACGACGTCGATGAACCCGTGTTGTTGATGGGGGCGCCAGGCGAGAGACTTCTTTGTGACCGATTGGCAGAGGGGAGGCCGCACGTGTCGAATGCTGCGGGTGATCTGTCGCTGTTGGGGTTGGTGGCCGCAGTCCAAATGGCCAAGGTCGTTGTGGCCAATGACAGCGCACCGTTGCACGTGGCCACGGCGACAAACACCCCCACGGTGGCGTTGTTCACCAGCACGGTGCCAAGGTTTGGGTTTGGCCCCAGGTCTGCCAAGCATGTCGTGGTGGAAGCGATGACGGAGCTGCCTTGCCGGCCTTGTGGCAAGCACGGCCGCAGACGCTGTCCGGAAGGCCACTTCAAATGCGGATGGGAACTGTCAGTCCAGTCGGTGTTGGAGGCGCTTTTTGCAGTGCAAAAAATGAGGTGAAGAAACCCCTTGTGGGTTGGGGATGAAGTGTGAATAAAACGAGGGCTTTTCGAGCGCCTCAGAGCGGCCTTCGTTGGCATCTTCGTAGTCCTAAACTTCTTGCCATGCAGTTCATCGTCTCAAGCAATCAGCTACTTCGTCAACTCCAAACGTTGAGTGGGGTGCTGAGCAACAGCAACACGTTGCCCATTTTGGATCACTTCCTGTTTGAGCTTGCGCCAGGCGAGTTGGTGATGACTGCCTCCGATTTGGAAACCACCATGTCTTCCAAAATGGAGGTGCGCACGGAAGACACCGGCGCGATCGCTGTGCCAGCACGCATGTTGTTGGACATTTTGAAAGCATTCCCCGACATCCCCTTGACGTTGAAGGTGGATGGCGCCACCCATGCTGTTGAATTGACAAGCGACGCGGGCAAGTACAAACTGACGGGGGCCAATGCAGATGAGTTTCCCCAAGCCCCAGCCCTTGAAGGGGCAGCTGGCGTTGAGATGGGCGCAAGCACGCTCGTCTCTGCGATCAACCGCACGCTCTTTGCCGCGGGCAGTGACGATTTGCGGCCAGTGATGAGTGGCATCTTCTTCGAATTGTACGCCGACAACGTGAGGTTCGTGGCCACAGACGCACACCGGTTGGTGCGCTACGCGAGAACGGACGCTACTGCATCTGAAACGTCGTCGTTCATCGTGCCCAAGAAACCATTGACTTTGCTCAAGAATGCAGCAAGCGCTGCAGAGTCCGTCAACATTTCGTTCACGGAGTCCAACGCGTGCTTCACCTTCGACGATGTCACCATCATGTGTCGCCTCATTGAAGGAAAATACCCCAATTATGAGGCGGTCATTCCCAAGGACAACCCCAACAGGATGACCATCAACCGGGCGTTGTTTCTCCAAGCCATCCGCCGTGCCGCCATTTTTGCCAACAAAACCACACACCAGGTGCGCCTGCGCATTGCAGGAAGTGAGCTGACTGTGAGTGCTGAAGATTTGGACTTTGCCAACGAGGCGACCGAACACTTGGCGTGCAGCTACCACGGTGAGGACATTGAAATTGGATTCAACAGCAAGTTCTTGGTGGACATGCTCAACAACCTTTCTGCAGAGGAGGTGAATCTCGAATTGAGCGCGCCAAACCGTGCGGGAATCATTCGTCCCAGTGAGCCCGAAGAGCCAGGGGAAGATGTGCTGATGCTGGTGATGCCCGTGATGCTCAACAACTGAGCTCAACCACGGGCTGTCCTGGACCCGGTTGACGTCGGCGACGTGAACGAGGAGGGCTGGGTTCCTGTTGTGGGCCCTACGTCCGCCGGCTTGTCCATTTGAGTTTCCTGATTGCGTTCAGCCTCAGCGGTCCGTTGTGCCAACGTGTCGGGGTGGTCTGGATGGGCGGCCATCCACCATTCGGGCAACGGAGCGTTGGGGTCTTCGCGCTCAAAATTGTAAACGGGATCTTTGGGGCCTTGCCGCTTGAACGCGACGGCGAGCAAGGTGCCCACCACGGCACCACTCAAGTGACCTTCCCAAGAGACGTGGTCGTCGATGGGCAACATCCACCACACGATGCCGCCGTAGAGAAAGGCCACGGCCAAACTGACTCGGAGCAACAGTCGGTTGTTCCGGATGACGCCGCTGGTGAACAGAAAGGCGGCCAGTCCGTAAATCAGGCCACTTGCTCCGATGTGGTTGCCGTCCACAGCAATGCCCCAAAGCATGGTCCCACTCAGGAAAAAAAGCCACAGCCAAACGCGAAAGGCAATGGAGCGGTAGAAGTAGAACAAAAATCCATTGAGCGTGAAGAAGCTCATCGTGTTGTTCCAAAGGTGCCCCCAATCTCCATGCAGGAAGGGGTAGGTGAGGATGCCTCGGAGTCCGTCAAGGGATCGAGGATGCACACCGTGTTTCCTCCAACCAAGCTCGAGGGTTTCATTCAAGACAAACACGCCCCAGATGGCAATGAGGAAAGCCATGGTGAACCACAACGCATAGCCGAGTCGCATGCGGTCGGTCACCACGGTGGAAGCTTTGGGCGTTTGCATCTACCGAAGATAACCTCCGAGGGACCAAGCAATTGTGAGGCGATTAACACAACGGATGTGAAAACTGCATGAGGGGCACTCCAGAAGGCATGAATGTCACGGGTAGTTTTGAGAACGTCTGCACCCTCACAATCTGTCATATGCAACCCAACGAAATCCACGCCCTCATCCAATTGTTGGACGACCCAGACGAAGGAGTGTACCTCCACGTCAGGGAACAACTTCTTGCCAAAGGCACTTCGGTTCTCCCCGCATTGCTCGAATCGCGGGAAGCCCACGCACGATGTGAAGAACACGAGCGACGCATGGATGAATTGGTGGATGGTTTGCATGGTGCTTACGTCCACAATGGCCTGCGGGACTGGTTCGACTCAGGCGCAGAGAGCGCGTTGGAAGGGGCGATGTGGGTGCACAAAGCTGCAGACCCCTTGTTGGACATGGAAGCGCTGCGTGCAGATTACGACAAGTTGAAGCGGAATGTTTGGCTGGAATTGAATGAGGAATTGACCGCGTTGGAGCAGGTGCGCATTCTGAATCACATCTTGTACGACGTAGAGCATTTCACCAATGCCAAAAGCGGCCAGCCCGATCCCAACCAAGCCTTGTTGGGTGAGGTGATGTCGGGAAGAAAGGGCAACCCACTTGGTTTGGGCATTTTGTACCTGAGTTTGGCGCAAGACCTGAACCTCCCGATCCACGGCGTTAACCTCCCCAATCACTTCATCCTTTGCTATTGCGATGAACACCATGTGCATCATGAGTTCAATGCTCCAGACAACCAAACACCAGGAGGGGTGCTGTTTTACATCAACCCATTCAGTCAAGGGACGGTGATCAACAAAGCGGAGGTGAGTGAATTTTTGAGTCACCTGGAATTGCCAGTAGACGAAAAGAACTGCGGTCCATGCGGCAGCGTGGACATCGTGAGAAGACTCATTGGCAATGTGGCGTACGGATTCGAACGCAACGGCCACATTCGGCAAGCTGAGAAAATGAGAGAGTTGCTGATGTTTGTGGAGACCGGCGCCACTGAAGTGCCTTCACAGGATGCATCGTCAGAGGCAGGCGATGCCGATGGAGGGTTGGCGTAAGTCAAGCAAATCACATAGACCAAGAATCAAGGCGTGGGCTTCCGCGCCTTTTTTCGTGTACATTGGTCTCAAATACGCAGATTCATGTGGACAGAACGAGACAACCGATTGGTCCGAGAATTTCGTTTCAAGGACTTCCAAGAAGCATTCACCTTCATGACGAGGGTGGCCTTTCTTGCTGAATCGCATGCCCATCATCCCACGATGGTGAACACATTCAGTTATGTGAGGATTGAACTGCACACCCATGATGCGGGCGGTGTGGTGACGAGAAAAGACCACGAGCTTGCCCGAGACATCGATGCGCTCTTGCAGTGAAGGTAGCTTGAGGCGATTGATTGGCTTGGAAACAATGCGCATGAAAAAAGGCACCCAAGTGGGTGCCTTTTTTTCGAGGTAGACGTTTCGCTTACTTGGTTTCGGCGGGGTTCACAAACGCTTTGATCTTGAGGATGGTTTGTCCTGGATCGGTGTTGGCGTTGATGGTGACCGTCTTGGTCTGGTTGTTCTTTTTGCCTTTGGAATTGAACTTGACTTCAATTTCGCCGCTGGCGCCAGGAGCGATGGGTTCTTTGGGGCACTGAGGCACAGTGCAGCCGCATGATCCCTTGCACTTGTCCAAAATGAGGGGTTCGCTGCCTGTGTTGGTGAATGAGAAGATGTGGGTCACTGCGTCACCTTCGTCCATGGTGCCAAAGTCGTGCTCGTAGGAGTCGAACACCATGGTTGTTGTGGGGCCAGCGGGCACAGCGGCTTGAGCTTTTGCCGGGTCAAATTTTTCAGGCTTGGCATTGACGGGAGTGGCAGGGGCCTCTTCTTGAGCTGCTGTGGCGGCGTCAGAGCTTCCTCCGTCGCATCCAACGAAGCCGGCCAACAAAACGGCAATGGTCAATGTGGTGATGGTAAAACGCATGATTGAGGTTTAGATATTTTCTGTCAAAATTAAGCTTCAGTTCAAAAGGTCCGGTGCGCAAGTTCAGCCGCATTGAACGTGCCATCGTTCAAAACGCGGATGCCTTCTTGAAGTGCCTCGTTCAGCCCACCTATGACGCGATAGAAGGTGCGGCTTTCGTAGACATTGCGCCCAAAGAAGGCCTTCAGTCTCCATTCAATGGCAGGCAATGACCTGGACCATTCTTCCTCATCGATTTCCACGCCTTCATCTCTGACATAGGATTTGAATGCATCCAATTCGGCATCTGTGAAATTCATGTTGGCCACAAAGTCATCTTCATCACTGTGTCGACCCTCCCATTCGGCGCGACGTGCATCCACCTGCTCGAGGGCATAACGGCTGCACAACCCTTTGCGCAGGATGCGTGAAAACGTCTCGGAGTTGAACGTGGTGTCAATCGGGACAAACAAGTCGGGGAGGATGCCTCCTCCGCCGTAGACTTTCCGTTTCAGCAACCTTGTCTGGTACATCAAGCTGTCGGGCAAATCGAGGCTGTCCAGGGTCATGAATTCGCCGCGTTCGTAACGTTCAAATTTTTCCTTTCTGTAGGCCTCCACGCCATCCTCGTAAGGCTTCTGAATGCAACGTCCGGAGGGGGTGTGGTATTTCTGAACCGTCAACCGGACCGCACTGCCATCGGGCAGACGCAAGGGCCTTTGGACAAGCCCTTTGCCAAAGCTTCTGCGCCCCAAGATCAAACCACGGTCCCAATCTTGCACCGCGCCAGACACGATTTCACTCGCGCTGGCGGAGGCTTCGTCAATGAGGACGACAAGGCGCCCTTTTTCAAAGAGTCCTTCTGCCTGGGCATAGGTGTCTTCTCGTTCGAAGGCACGGCCTTCTGTGTACACGATCAGCTTGTTCCCGCTCAGAAATTCGTCCGACATGGCAATGGCGGTTCGCAACATGCCACCACCATTGCCTTGCAGGTCCAAAATCAAATCACGCATGCCCTGATCCTGCAAATCGAGCAGAGCCTGTCTGAATTCATCCATGGTGGTTTTGGCAAACCGACTGACTTTGATGTAGCCGATGTGGTCGTCCACCATGTGTGCAGCATCAAGGCTGTAGATCGGGATTTTGTCTCGAACAATGTCGAAGACCAACAATTCTCGAACGCCCTCCCTGCGAATGCCCACTTGCACGATGGTTCCTTTGGGGCCTTTCAGCATCTTCATGACATCGCGGTTGGTGATGCCGATGCCTGCTGCATTTTCGCCATCAACCTCGACGATGCGGTCCCCAGATCGAATCCCAAGTTTTTCCGACGGTCCTCCGCTGATGGGGGACACGACCATGATGGTGTCTCTGAAAATGTTGAACTGGACCCCAATCCCTTCAAAGTTGCCATTCAAAGGTTCATCGGCCTCTTTCAATTCGTCTGCAGAGAAATAGACCGAATGAGGATCCAGATCTTCCAGCATGTTCACGATGGCCTTTTCGGTCAACGCTTCAACGTCGACGCTGTCCACGTAAAGCTGATTCACATATCGCATCAACGTTCCAAACTTTTGGGCGGCTTCTTGCGGCGTCAAATCCCCCTGGGCCAGTGTGTTGAATTGTGGAAGCAACAAAGCAAGCGTGGCCAGCAGAAGGAAGGAGGGAGCGTTTCGTGTCATTGAAGGTGAAATTAAGGGACCGAGGGGAGGTTCGAAGTAACTTTAAGGCATGATTGAAACCACGATTGCAGGATTTTGGCATTCTCGTGCCAAATCCTTGCTGACCCTTGCTCTGTTTGGCACTTGCCTGACCCAATTGCATGCTCAAATTGTCGTTGACACTCCAAATTTGGAGGACATCCAAAAGGAGCTCGAAGTGAAATCTGAACTCACTGGCCGCAAGATGATTGGGGTTGTTTTGCCACTTGATTTGGACTTCTTTGAAGAAGCCACGTACGTCGAGTTGGCGGATCGTGGCGTGTGGTCTTTGAAGGTCCAAGCCCCTGGAGCGCTGGCAACGTGTCTCTACTTCGACGACTTTCACCTTCCCGTCGGAAGTGAGTTGCGGTTCGAAACGCCCGAAGGTGCGTACGACAAGACGTGGGTGGAAGGACCGTTGGGTGCTTTTGAAAACAACGACGCCCGGAGATGGAGCAACAACGAGGTGCCAGGCGAGTCGCTGTGGATGATCTATGAGTGCCCGCTTGGGCTCACAGAACATGCTGCACTTGACATCTACGGCCTCGGTTACTTCGCCCGTCACCAGAACTTTCCTACCCCATGGCAGCACAACAATGTTCGGGGTGGAGGTTCCGCAGAATGTCAAGTTGACGTCAACTGCCCAGAAGGCGAGGGCTGGGAGTGCGAGAAGAATTCGGTCGTGCGTTTGCGTATCACCACCGCAGAAGGCATTGGATTGTGTACTGGAGCTATGGTGAACAACACTGCCCGCGATTGTCGGCAGCTCATGTTGAGCGCGTTTCACTGCGTCAACGATCTCGAAGCAGACGATTGGAACGTACTCAAAGTGCAGTTCAACTATGAGTATTTTGAGTGCGGAGGAACGTCCTCGATCAATTCAAGAACGCGTACCGGGGTGACGCCGCTCACAGACAGCAACGACATGCCAGGCGGCAACAACACAGGAAGTGACTTTGTCCTCTGTGAAGTCAATCAAACCATTCCAGACAATTGGCAACCCTTCTACGCGGGCTGGGATGCGAGCGGATACAACGGCGCGTCTGGAGTCAGCATCCACCACCCCAACGGTGACCGCAAGAAAATCTCGACGTTTACGTCTCCTCTGACGAGTGATAGCTGGCTTCCGTGGACATCCACCAACGCGCATTGGAGGGTCATTTGGTCTCCCACTGAGACAGACCATGGCGTCACCGAAGGTGGGTCTTCAGGGTCGCCCATCTTTGAGGAAAACCACAGAATCATTGGCACATTGACTGGAGGAGGGTCCTTTTGCAGTCAACCTTACCAGGCTGACCTCTACGGCAAGATGAGTTACCATTGGGATGGACCCAATCCCATCCCTACCTCTGCGAAGCTGAAGGCATATTTGGACCCTATTGGAACAGGTGAGGAATTCATGGATGGTAGCTACGTCCAAATGGATGAAGAAGGCAGCGTGTCATGTGACGCTTACCTGGCTTGTGCCGTCACCGCCACCCAAGTCGAGGAGCAGTTCGCGGCTGGTTTGAGCGTCTCACCAAACCCTTCGAAGGGCTTGGTGCGCATCGCACTGCCAAGCGGGTTTGAGCTCGCCGAATTGCAGTGGTTTGACAGCATGGGAAGAGCCTTGGGTGAATCGGAAGGGGCCAACTTCAACGGCGATTTGGACCTTTCTGCATGGGGGAGTGGCGTGCGTTACGTCACGGTGACCACCAAGGATGGATGGAGCACCACGCGTCGCGTGGTCGTTCAGTGATCGTCAGCGCAACCAGGTGAGTTGGTTGCGCTTCACCTTGGTTTTGAAGGCGCCAAACATGACGGTGATGTGGTCGCCCTTGACCTCAAGGACGTCCCCACGTTCTTGACCTGACCGCAGGCGCACCAGTGAACCCACAGTGATTTTCTCGGATTGGTGGTTGGGGCGACGCTTGGTATTGGTTTTTTTGTTTCCCTTGGAGGACCGCAAGGCTTGTTCCTCGAGACGTGCATTTTCTTTGGCGAGGTACGTTTTGATCTCCTCGAGCAGTGCTTTGTTGGATTTGCCGGATTGGAATCGGTCGATGAATTGACCCAATTTTGTGGACCTCACTCGGGCCGTATTGAGGGCGTCAAACTGGGCATTCAAGTTGCGCTCTTTTTCCTCCATGGCCTCTTGGAGCCGCTCTGCGGCAGCCGTGGCCTTTTCCACTTCCAGTTCCGCGCGCAGCTGTTTGTTTGTCAATTTGGCCAGCTTCGACTTCTCCTTTTGGAGGTCCCCCAAAAGGCCATCCAGTTCAACCCGACGAGCGTCCAGTTTACCTTTGGCGCGCTCGATGAGTTTGTTCCCGATTCCGTTGATTTCGGCCACCTCAAAAGTGAAAGACGATCCCGGTTGCCCAACCTCGAGTTGGTACATGGGGGCCAGCGATTCACGATTGAAGAGCATGCTGCCGTTGAAAGCCTCTGGCAACTTGGCGGCGCGGGTTTTGATGTTGGCGTAGTGGGTGGTGATGACCCCAAAACATCCCTTGTCATACAGCTCTTCGAAGAACACCTCCGCAAGCGCACCACCCAATTCCGGATCGGAACCCGTGCCAAATTCGTCGAGGAGCAGCAGGCTTCGCTCGTCTGCGATTCTCAAGAAATGCCGCATCCGTCCCAGTCGGTAGCTGTAGGTGGAAAGCTGATTTTCGATGCTCTGGTGGTCGCCGATGTCCGGAAGGATGGCGTGAAATACGCCGACTTCCGAGGCGCTGTGGCACGGCACAAGCAGCCCACTTTGAATCATCATTTGCAACAGCCCCACGGTTTTCATCGTGATGGACTTTCCGCCCGCGTTGGGTCCGCTGATCACCAGCATGCGTTGCTTGCGGTGCAGTTCAACATGCTGGGGGAGGGTTTCTTTCCCGGCGAGTTTGTTCGTTTGCTGCAACAGCGGGTGAAAGGCGGAGAGGAGGTGCAGCCCAGGCTTTTTTCGGATTTGGGGCAAGCTGCCTTCAAGCTTGACGGCCAAACGCGCCCGGGTGGCGATCCAGTCCAATTCCGTCAGTCCTCTTTGGTAGCCCTTGATGGCTGGCAGATGTCGGCGAATGTTCCGCGTCAACTCGCGCAAAATGTTGCGAATCTCTTTACGCTCGTCGTCGCGCAACATCTCCAGTTCGTGGTTCAAGGGAATGCACGCTCCAGGTTCAATGAACGTGACCGAACCGGTGTTGGACGATCCGAGAACGGCGCCGCTGATTTGGCGTTTGTAGCTGCTGATGACGGCAAGCGCCCGACGCTCTTGCACAAAGCCTTCCTTGATGTCCGCCAGGTAGCCCCGCTCTTGGATGGACTTCATTGCGCGGAGAAAGGCCCTGTTGATTTTCCGCCGAACGACGGTCATGTCCCCACGGATTTGCGCCAACTCCGGAGAGGCGTCGTCTTTGATGTGTCCTTTTGCGTCGAACACGGCATCTATGGCTTCGATGAGTTCAGTTTTGGGCTCTTGGCCCTCGAGGACCGATTCTAAACGGGGCCAGGGGCTGTCGCTTTGAGCGATGACTCCGAGCACCGTGTTCATGATCCTCGATGCCGTTGAAATGCGCCGAAAACCCGCCTCATCGAGCACGCTGTCACGAACACTCAACAACTTGATTTCGCGCTTCAGTTCTTCGAATTCGAGCAGCGGAAATCCATTGCCTTCAGACCGAATCCGTCGCATCTCGTCGGTCTCTTGCAGTCGCTTGATGACCCAAACGCGGTCCTTGCTTGGCACGAGTCCTTCAGCTCGTTTCTCACTCGTGGGGCAGCCGGCGAGCTCGGCGAGCATCGCCTGCACGATGTCAAACTCGAGGTCTTCCGCAACCCGGGCGTCGAAGTGGTCTATGGGAGCTCCTGGCTTCATGAATGCAGCGGCGTTCCTTGCAATCGTTGCACTTCCTCCCTTGCATGCTCCACGGCCCGTCGCAACGCGTCCTCTCGGTTCGCATTGTCGTAGGCAAACCAAGTGGTGGCGGGGTTCTTTTTGAACCACGTCATTTGGCGTTTGGCAAATTGTCGGGTGTGGGTGATGAGCAATTCCAAAGCTTGTTCCTTCGTCAAATGGCCGTCGAGATGTTCAAACAACTCTTTGTATCCCACGGTGTTCAATGCGTTTTCAGAACGGTGGGGCAGAAGGCCTCTGGTTTCGTCCAACCATCCAGCGTCCATCATGGCGTGTGCCCTGATGGCAATACGCTCCCGGAGTTCGGCGCGGTCAGGGGCCAGTCCCATAGAAACCACGTGCCAGGGCCGGTGCTTGACAACACCCGTGTGGAAGCTGGAAAAGGGCTTGCCTGAGACCACACACACTTCCAAGGCACGGATGACGCGTTGCGGATTGGACGTGTCCATCGCCTGCGCATGGCTGGGATCCAATTTGGAAAGGCGTTCGAGCAAAGGGGCGAGACCTTCCTCGGCAAATTGCTTGTTCAGTTGGGTTCTCAAGGTCAAGTCGGCTGGCAACGCGTCCAAACCTTGCAGCGCGGCTTTGACGTACATGCCAGAACCGCCAGCCAAGATGGCCGAGCCGTGGTCTGAACACAATTTCGAAAGCAGGGGGACGGCGTCTTCCTCGAAGCTGCCAGCGCTGTACAGGGCGCTAGGTTCTAGAAAGTCTACCAGGTGGTGTCTGGCTGCGCTCCGCTCTTCAGCAGTGGGCTGGGCGGTGCCAATGGCCATGCTTCGGTAGACTTGTCGGGCGTCGGCGCTGACAATCTCGGTGCCCAATTGCTGGGCCAAGGCAATGGCAAGCTCTGTTTTTCCAGAGGCAGTGGGGCCCACCACAGAAACCACCACACCAGGCTGCACGGATGTGTGCGTCGCCATGGGTCAGATCAAATCGTCCAGGTCATCGATGGAGAGGTGCTCACCTCCGCCAAAATCATCGTCCTCGTCGTCGCCGTCTAAATACGCATCGAGCTCAGGGTCCCCGGTGCGGTAAGGCTGGTCGTCCTCGGGCTCGCTGGGGAGGTCCATGCCATCCAGGAGGTCGGCATCTTTGCTGTCAAAGGCGGGAGGGGTGCCAAATTCGTGACACAGCGCGGGGTAGGCGCTTTCCGGCTTCGCATCTTCAAGTGCGAGGGGCTCGACGTAGAAACACCACATACGCAAGAAGTCGTACACGTAAATCGCACGCTGGCCCAATCCCGGGATGAGGTGGCCCACGGTGCTCTCGTTCATCGCATCTTCCGGCTTCGCGCCGTCCTCCGCCATTGGGTCGCTCATGTCGAGCAACGAAAATTCCTTTCCGCGACCCCAGCCTTCGTCGCTTTGAAAAAACGATGCCAGTTCTCCTGATTCCCAACCGAAGGCGTCGAGCACCGCGAAATGCAGGTGCATCAGCGGGGCTGTGGTTTCAATTTCGATGTCGCGAAACACATCGTCTTCTGTGTCGAGGATGACACGCAAACGCATGATTTGACTCATGAAACGAAGGTACACCGCCTGTGGAGTAGTTTTGCGCACGACACCGCCCAAAAATCCAGCCATGCTCATCCGCATTTTCAAACTTCTTGTCGCTGCCGCTTCTGTTGCTTACACCGTGCTGTTGTACATGCAAGGGAGCTGGGGTGCCGCGGTGGGAATGACCCTGTTGTCGGTGGTCATCGTGCTGGCCAACCTCCGGAGCGTTCGTTTGGTTTTTGCGTTCGCCAACCTTCGTTTGCAGCGGATGGACGACGCGGTCAAATGGCTGAACCGCATCAAGCCAACTCAATTGTGGCCCGGACAACGCGGATACTACCACTTTTTGCTCGGCAGTGTGACGATGCAGAACAACTTGAATGAAGCGGAGTCGCACCTGAGAAAATCCCTTTCGCTGGGGCTGAAACAGGACCATGACAAGGCGGCGGTAAAATTGAATTTGGCCGTGTGCATGAGTGCCAAACAAGACCGCAAGAAGGCGATGATCATGATCCAAGAGGCCAAGCGTCTCGACACCAAAGGAATGTTGAAGAACGACATCAAGCAAGTGGAGGCCATGATCAAGAACCCGCGCGTTGTGCAGCGCGCCCGCCGCTGAGAGCCCTGAGTTCGAGTCAGCGTTCGAGGAGGCGCTGAAGGTCTCCTTCCAACCTGTCGTTGGCCATGAAGTTGCGCTCGAGGTCGGCGGCAAACGGGAAAGCCGTATCGAGGCTTGCCGTTCTGGCCACAGGCGCGTCCAGGTGCTCAAAACACACTTCGTGAATGCGTGAACTGATCTCCGCTCCGATGCCTCCTGTCATGGTGTCCTCGTGGAGCACGAGGGCCTTGCCGGTTTTTTGGACACTTGCCATGACCAGTTCTTCATCCCAGGGCAGGAGGGTGCGCAGATCGATGACCTCCACGTCCCATTCGGGATGTAGGTCGAGCACTTGCTCAGCCCATTGCACCCCCAAACCATACGTGATGAGCGTCGCGTCTTGTCCCTCGCGAACCGTGCGCCCCACCCCAAATTCCAAGAGATAATCTTCCTCGGCGACTGGTCCCGTCAGGCTGCGGTAGAGGTACTTGTGCTCGAAGAACAGCACTGGGTTGGGATCGTCAATGGCCATCCTGAGCAGGCCCTTGGCGTCGGCCGGGGTGGAAGGGTAGGCGATTTTCAATCCGGGGACATGGAAGAACCACGCCTCCGTGCTTTGGCTGTGGTAGGGCCCAGCACCCACGCCGCCGCCTGTCGGCATGCGCACGACGACATCTGCTTTTTGGCCCCAGCGCCAGTGAATCTTGGCGAGGTTGTTGACGATTTGGTTGAACCCACACGTGACAAAGTCGCTGAACTGCATTTCCACCATGGCCTTCTTGCCCGCGATGGAGAGCCCCAAGCCTGCGCCTACGATGGCAGACTCGCACAACGGTGTGTTCCTCACGCGTTCCTCACCGAAGGCGTCGACAAACCCATCAGTGACCTTGAACACGCCTCCATAGGGTCCGATGTCTTGACCCATGAGCACCAAGTCAGGGTGCTTTTCCATGCTGGTTCGCAAGCCCTCGGTGATGGCGTCGATGAATCGAAGTTCACGTTCGCCGCCCTCTGGAGCGGCGGCGAGACCTTGGGGCGTTCCCGGAGCGAATCGATCGTCCAATTCTTCCACAGTGTCAGCCACGATGGAGGGCTCTGCGGCGGCGGCCTTCAGGCCGTCTTCAATCTTGGACTTGAAGGTGCTCCGTAAGTCGGCTTCTGTGGATTCTGTGAGTACGCCCGTTGACATCAAATGCGCCTTCAGACGTTCCACAGGATCCACCTTTGTCCAGGTGTCAATCAGCCCTTCTGGATAGTACTTTGTGCCTGATGCTTCTTCGTGACCTCGAATTCTGAAAGTCTTGAATTCTAAGATGATAGGTCTAGTTCGTTCGCGTAAAGATTCAATAGCATTGGTGACCTTGTGGTACACGTCAAAGAGGTCGTTGCCGTCGACTTGAATGGCGTCTTCAGTGGGGATGCCGTAGCCGATGGCCTTGTCCGTGAAGTGGGCACACTTGAACTGTTGTTCGCTCGGTGTAGAGAGGCCCCACGCGTTGTTTTCGATGCCGATGATGACCGGAAGTTGCCATACGGCTGCCACGTTAACCGCTTCGTGAAAGTCGCCTTCAGAGGCACCTCCGTCTCCGGTGAACACGAAGGAACATCCACCGGTTTGGTCTAGCTTTTCGGCGAGGGCAACCCCGTCGGCGAGGCCCAATTGAGGACCGAGGTGGCTGATCATGCCCACGATGCGATGCTCAGGACTTCCAAAATGGAAGCTTCGGTCACGGCCTTTGGTGAAGCCATGGTCCTTCCCTTGGAATTGCGCAAAGAGCCTGTCAAGGGGCACGTTTCTTGTGGTGAAAATGCCGAGGTTTCGGTGCATCGGAAAGATGAACTTGTCCTCGGGCATGGCGGCCGCAACGCCAACGGAGATGGCCTCTTGGCCCATCCCGCTGAACCACTTGCTGATCTTTCCCTGTCGCAATTGCGACATCATTTTCTCCTCGATCATCCGAGGCAACAAGAGCTTTCCATAGAGCTCCAATTGCTTTTCTGCACTCAAGTCGCCTGCCTCAAATCGCAGGGGGTTGTGCGGGAACATTTCCGACATGGCCCCGAAGGTAGGTGGAGTGGGTACCTTCGCAGTCCACAGATGGATGCATCTTCTTCACAAATCCAGGTTCGGGTCTTGCCCGAAGACGTGCACCGCATGGAGTCGGTCCGTGAGGCTGTGGCGCGTCAGCTCCGGAAAGAGGGGCGTCCGCCGTTGCGAGAGGACCAAGAACTTCACGTGTTGCGCAAAAGTTGGGATGCACGCAAGAAGCCAGTTCGTGCCCAATTGCTGGTGGGCTGGGATGAAGGAGCCCAAAAGGCCCAAATGGGCGATTGGACCTGGCCAGCGATCCAGCCCGAAGCCAAGACGGTGTTGGTGGTGGGGGCCGGTCCTGCGGGTTTGTATGCGGCGCTTGAATGTTTGAGGCAGGGAGTGCGCCCTGTGCTGATTGAGCGGGGCAAGGACGTGCGGGCGCGTCGTCGTGATTTGGCCAAACTCAACCGCGAGCACCTCGTCAACCCAGAATCGAATTACTGCTTCGGCGAAGGTGGGGCTGGGACTTACAGCGATGGCAAGCTTTACACGAGGAGCAAGAAGCGAGGCGACATCCGTGAGGCCCTCGAATGGCTTGTCCTGCACGGGGCAGATCCGAGCATTTTGGTCGAAGCGCATCCCCACATTGGCACAAATCGCCTGCCTGCAGTGGTGACGGCCATGCGGGAGACGATTGAACGCGCCGGTGGGGAGGTTCGGTTTGACACCAAGGTGGTCGACCTGCACATCGAAAACGATCGTTGCAACCGCGTCGTTGTCGAGGACTTGAAGACCGGTGAACAAAGCGAACTCGAAGGCGATGCGGTCATCCTCGCCACGGGTCACAGCGCCAGAGACATCTTCGAGTTGTTTGATTCAAAAGGCATTTTGATTGAGCCCAAACCCTTTGCCATGGGTGTTCGCGTGGAACATCCTCAATCCTGGGTCGATCACGTTCAGTACCATGGCGAACCTGTCGAGGGGCGCTTGCCACCTGCGAGTTACAATTTGGTCTGTCAGGTGGAGGGACGCGGCGTGCACAGCTTTTGCATGTGCCCTGGGGGCATCGTTGCGCCTTGTGCCACGAGCCCCGGCGAAATCGTCACCAACGGTTGGTCACCTTCCAAACGGAACAACCCGTATGCCAATTCTGGCATGGTGGTTCAAGTCGAGCCTAAGGATTGGGAGCCACTCGGATTCACGGGGCCGCTTGGAGGTCTTCGTTTCCAGGAGAGCGTCGAGCAGGCTTGTTGGGTTGCGGCCGGCCAATCCCAAGCCGCTCCAGCCCAGCGCTTGGCGGATTTTGTGCACGCCAGGGCGTCACGCAACTTGCCGCCAACGTCTTACTTGCCAGGCGTTGAAGCAGCCAGGCTCGATGAGGTGTTGCCTGAGGTGGTCTCGTTGAATTTGCGTCAAGGCTTCAAGGCCTTCGCCAGGAAGATGAAGGATTTCATGCACCCGGATGCTGTGGTGATCGGGCCTGAGACCAGGACGAGCAGCCCTGTTCGAATCCCCCGAGATGCCACTACGCTTGAGCACCCTCAAGTGAAGCGGTTGTACCCAACAGGAGAGGGCGGGGGCTACGCGGGTGGAATTCTGTCTGCAGCCATGGACGGGAGAAAAGTGGCCATGGCGGTCGTGTCGGCCATCAAAGCATAAGTCCGAGTGCGGCTCAGTGCGAGGGTGCATTCGCAGCGTACGCTTCACCATCCGTGCTCGAAGCTTCAATCGTCTCAGCATGGACCATGAATGCATCGAGAACGCCCATGTCCTTGGCGCGGTCGAGCATGGCCGTGGCTGCGGCCTTGTCGTTAAAGACTTCAGTGAAGTACACGTGATCTCCATTCGGTTGCAAGACTTGTTCAACTCCACCCATTTCAAGGAAGGTATTCAAGGCCCGTACGGGAAGGGCGCTGGCATACCTGCCGAGCTGAATTCGGAAACTCAAGGTCTGCGCAGCCAATTCGACTTCTGACTGGTGGTTTCGAGCCACGTCGAGCACGTCACCACGCGAGGCGACAAGTGCTCCATTGAGGTACGCGGTGAGAAAGGCGTCCTCATGAGCTGCGCCATGTGCGGCTTGCATTTCTTGTTGCGCATCCGTCAGATCGGCATGAGGTGGACCCACGTGAAGGGTAAGTCCAGTGGCGCCGAGCATGCGCTCAATGTCGTTCCTTGCATAAAGGTCTTGGGGCCGAAGGTCAGCGTTGCTGTACGCCCCATATTGAACCCTGTAGGTGAGTTGTGAATCCTCTTGTTCAAGGATTTCAGACCCAATCAAGCGCGTTTGGGCGTGGGTGGGGCAAGAGGAAATCAGGCCAAACGCCATCAGCGTGGCTCCTGTCAACGTTGCGAGGTTCTTCATGATCTTGGGGTTCACCTTGCTCGTTACGAGGGGGCGCCCCAAAAAGTTTCAGTCACTCAGTCGAGCGAGTACGCGGCCCACGTTCGTCCCAATGGCCACACCCATGCCACCTAATCGCACGCCTGCGTACAAGCCAGGCTCAACCTCCTTCACAATGGGCAACCGCTGAGAGCCCACACCGAGCTGTCCGATCCAGTGGTGCTCGATCGCGAACCCTTCAGCGCCCTGGATGTGTGTTTGAGCCCAGCGCACGAGTTTTTGGGCCCTGGCGTCGTTGTCATCGCACTCCCATTGTCGCCCGCCGCCGATGAGCAACCTGCCATGCACTTCTCTGGCATAGACGTATCCACGGTCGTGGTGAAGCGTGTTGTTCAACACGAGCCCTGGCAGGGGCTGACTGACGACCACAACGTTGGGGGCTGGAGCGACGTCCAAGTCGAGCAGGGAAACGGCCCAGGCGTTGGTGCAGACGAATACGCGTCGCGTCTGGATGTCGCCTGCTGACGTTCGGACGCGCCAACAGTCGTGTTCTTGGTCAATTCCCGTTGCGTCGATGCCATGGATGACTTCAATGCCTTCTTTCGACAGGCTGTGACGCATGGCACGAACCATTGAAGCGGTGCCCAGAGCACCTTCCAGGGGACTCGAGATGGCGCCACATACGTGTTGCAGCCCCCGTTGCTCAACTTCTGAATCAGACATCAGTTGAAAAGCCGGCGTCCCAAACACTGGATCCAACAGAGCATTCAACTGAGGAAGCATGTCTGTGATTCGTTCAAAAAGTACGGGGTCTGTGAAGGCTTCGATGGCGCCGCAAGGGGTGTACCCAAGGTCTCGGTCACGCCAACTCGCCCTCAACGCATTCAACCCTGACCACCTCATGTCCACCAGCTTGACGAGCGCCTCAGGGCCAAGCGATTCGAGGTCTTCGACCAGTTCAGATGGGCTGCCAAAACAGGCAAATCCCGCATTCCTGGTGGAGGCACCTCCGAAAGCCGACCGATCCAACATGACGATGTGCCAATCAGGGTGAAGCTTGCGCAGCTCGAGCCCGGTGTTCATGCCGACGATGCCGGTGCCAAGGACGACGGCGTCAGGTTCTTGAATCCACCCCAGCTTTTCCCATATGCTCAGACCAGGCGTGTGGGATGCCCGGTTTGAGGGGAAACTCGTATTTTTCGACTGTCCACGCACCACGCAAACCTAAGATGAGACCAGAACATTCGCACGGCCCCATGCTCAAGCATTTGCTTCTTCTGCTTTTGACGGTGTTTACCTCTGGCTGGGGTTTGGCCCAGGTCGACGGCGTGCTCATCGAAGGAGAGTTGCGTCACAAGAAAACACGTGATCCACTTCAAAATGTAACGGTCACTGTCATGAACGGTGAAGAAATCGTCGATTCATTTGAGGCGGACGGCCGCTACAGCTACGAGGTGCCACATGACGGAGATTACGTCTTGATGTTTGGCGCGATCGACATGGTTCCCCAGAGCGTGCAAGTCAATGCGTCTCAAGTGCCTGAAGCATTGCACGGGAAGTTGGATGCATTGACCTGGCCCGTGATGCTTTTCGATTACATGGAGGGATTCGACATGAGTGTGGTCGATGCGCCATTCGGGATTTTTGACTATGACGAGGATCGTGAATCGATGGAGTTGGACCGTTCGCATTCGAGCCAAATGAGGGGCGCGCTGGACGATGAAATGGAACGTTTGGGCAACCAAGGAAGAGAGGCGGAGCGCAATCAGAGGTACTACGAATACGCCATGGAGGATGCCCAAAAAGCGGAGCGCAAAGGCCGTTGGGCTGCAGCCAAAGAGGAATACGAAGAGGCCCTTGAATTCAAACCAGGCGATGCCGACGCAGCGGCTGGGTTGGAGCGGGCCAACCTCGCGCTGAACCCTGAATTGGCAGACGCAGACGGAGCGGCGGACGAGGAAGCGGACGAGGAAGAGCCGCCAGCAGAGGAGCCCTCAGCCGAGGAATCGCAACCACTCTCTGAGGATGTGTTGCCCGAAGTTCAAGATCAGGAGAAGCGAGAGGCAACCTCTTCTCCCGCAAACAACCAAGATGCCAATGACGAGCGGCTGCCCGCTTCGGAAGAAGAGGAGGAGACTGAGGAAATCGCGGACGGGCGTCCTGATGATTCGATTCGTGATGAGGCTGCCAACGATCAAGGCGGGACATCGGTGTTGTCCGCTCCTGCAGTGCCCATCCGAACCGTCTCGGCGAAAGAGTTGAGCGACGCCGAAGATGCGGAAGAATACTTCAGACAGGCCCGCATTGCCGAGAAGCAAGCTGAACTCAACCAAATCCGACAAAAGAATCGTGCCTTGAATGAGGTTGACAGGCAAGTGGCAGCGGAGGCCAACAAGCTCGCTGACGAGGCGATTGTGCAAACCGTCCAGAAGCGAAGGTTGGCGCAAGAAATTGATGAGGCTGTGAGCCTTTCACACCAGGAGTCCATCCTTGAACAGCGGACCAAGATCAGGGACCATGAAGCCGTGGAAGCCGAGCGTGTCAAGGCCAATGCAGAGCGCACCGCCGAAGAAATTGTCGAGCTCAGGGGGTTGCAGGCTGCTCAGCGCGTACGTCCGGACCGCCCGTTTTTGGACCCTGAAATGGACGACATTCCCCAAGGAGTGACCCAGACGAACCAAAAAATGCCCAACGGCGAAGGCATCGTCATCACCCGCGTTGTCAGGGTCGGCAACGTGATCAAGCGCTACCGGAAAGTGATCACCAAGTTGGGCACGTTCTACTACTGCGGTGACCGCAGCATCACCAAGACGCAATGGGGATTGGAAACCAACCTGACCCATTGAGCATGGGGTTGGCGAAGCAAGCCCTCCTCTACACCCTGATTGTTCATGTGATCGTGTTGGGGGCGATGTTGGTTTGGCCGGTGTCGGAAACGCAACCCCCAAGTGAGGTGTTTGCCGAGGTGGACATGGTGGACGAGGTGCTTGAAGCGCCTGCGCAATCCTACGAAGATGCCTTGAAGCAATCCCTGCAAGAAAAAGTCGCCAACCTCCGTGCCAATGCGGAGTCCGCCATATCGGAGGAAGCCAAGTCAAGTCAAGTTGCCGACGAGTCCGAGCTCGAGGCCATGGTGGAAACGGAATTGCGGGCCATGGAAGCGGCCGAATTCGAGCGGTTGGCCGCTGAGGAAAAAGAGTTTGAAACAGCCGGTGAAGCCGATGTCACAAGACAGGATGTCCAACAAACCTTCGAGCAGTGGGATGCCCAATACGATGGGGCGGTGACGGTGCGTTACAACTTGGAAGGTCGCACGGGCAGGGACTTGGATGTGCCTGGCTACACATGCGAAGGAGGGGTCCAAGTTGAGGTGTTGATTGAGGTCAACCCATCGGGAAGGGTCGTGTCTGCTTCGCTCATGTCGGGAGACGAGGAAAGTTGTTTTGGGTTGGCGGCATTGCGAAGCGCTCGCCGTGCTCGCTTCAACGCATCGTCAAAGGCTCCGGCCAAGCAAAAGGGACGTCTGACCTACCTGTTTGTTGCACAGTGACCCCAGCTCAACCGCTTTAGGCCTTGTCGATGTAGTCTTGGAGGTACTTGAATTTGGGTGCCAGCGTGCCCTCCAGCGTGGTTTCAGTCGCGTTGGTGAGCATGTTGTCCCGATCTCCACCGACGAGCAATGGGATGACGTGGGCCATCATGTCCTTGCCAAACCCATGGCTTGCATCACGCGGCAATTCACAAGGCAGGTTGTCGACCGCCATCACGGTGATGCCTTCGGGGTCATTCATGGCACATTCTGATTCCTGCTGAGGTTGGTATCCGAAGAGCGGGTCGGCAATGGTGCTTGGTCGCAAGGTGCAAGCCACGGGTCCGTCGATGTCGCAACTCACGTCGGCCACAACTTGAACGCGCCAAGATGCTCTTTTCATATCCTCCCTGGTGAACAGGAAGGGAGAGCCTTCAGCCCAATAATGCCCAGCGATGTAGAGGTCAGCGACTTCTGCGTAACGCATGAAGGTGCTCTCGAATTCTGTGGGGTCGGCGATGAATTTCCCCATGTCGAAGGGGCGTCCATCTCGGCGGGCATTGTATTGCTCGACATCCAATCGCGTGAAGACCGCCTCATTGAAGGACTCAGCCAAAATGCGTCAGCGTGAACTTCTCTCAACCCAAGCGCCGTCAACAGCTCGTGCGCTCCCATGCCCACGCGGCCTCCGCCCGTGAGCACCAGCTTCATGTCGGCAGGCAAGTCGATGGCTTTGGCATGCTCCACCATTTCCTTCATGTCCTCACAATCGATGGCTTTGGGTAAGGAGAACGTCTCGTGTCGCATCCCCCAAGCTCGCAATCCGTTGTAAGCACCTACAATGCCTGCCCACCGGCCAAACCCGATGACCCTTGAGCCGTTGGTTCGCTTGATCAACTCATAATCGATGAGCCGAATGCGCTTGTCGACGATGGCTCGGAGTAGTTTGGCATTGTAAGGCTGCAGCTTGTACGTATGGCTGAAGAACATGTACGTCTTGTCCGCGATGAGTTCATCTACAGGCACTTCTTTCACACCCAACAGCACATCGCAGTCGTTCACATCGGACACAACCTCGACGCCAAGCGCGCGGTATTCCTCATCCTGAATCCGTCTGACCCCACTCGATTCCACCACCAACTCCACTTCGGGATAGAGCGCTTTCAAATCAGCACATTGGGCAGGGGTGAGGGGCACCCGCTGGTCGGGAGGCACTTTTCCTTCTCTGAGAACACCAATCTTCATGAGACCAAAAATAGAAGACCGGTCTCCGAATCGGTTCTCCTCAGTTGCAGATGTTTCCTTACCGGTTCGGTCTCATTCGAGTCGTACTTTCGCACTTGTGTCTGGTGACGCCAGAACGTTCTTTGAATTTTGGGGCCGATTTTGGATTTGACAGCAAGATGACCAAATCGGGGAAGCATGTCGAGCTCTTGGAGATGTTGCTCGTTAATCTCAAATCTTCAGTCAGAAATGACAACACTTCCTACGCGCTCGCGGCCTAATCGACCAAGTCGATTCGCCTAATTCCAGCCACTAGGTGGCGGAACGAGCTGTCCAGTGGCGACGTACGGACCCTTTCGTCGTCACAACGGGCATCAGGTAAATGGGACTAGCTAACGGTGAGTCCGACACCCGGCGCGAATTTTACTGGACTACGCTGTTTGGTGGGCTGCTCGTGGTCAGCCTTCAGCCGACAATCAATCACGAGATAAACATGTAGAAACTCCGGTGTGGCCTTGTTTGGACGGGGGTTCGACTCCCCCCGGCTCCACATGTAAAGTGGACTTTACCTTCCGAGAAGGGTAAAGGGTCATCAAACCTCATTCATTGCGGTAATGGCAACACTTTGGGAGAGCGTAATAGCAGCTGTCTGGAGCCAAAAACAAAGAGGTGTCGTGACCCGCAAAGGCAACTCGCTTTTGCAAGCTTGAGTCGGAACACTGCCGAGTCTTGTATCTGACGGTTACCGTTTCGGAGAATTGTTCCCAAGATGCTTGAATGACGCCTTTGATTTGAAGACTTTGTACGATGTTCTCCTGACACCATGGGCAACATCCGCTCGCACGAAAAGTGGTCGTAGTTTTTGATTGTCCCAATGCGTGCGCCGAAATCAACAACAATAGCGAAAAGCAGAATAGGTGAGGTATAAAGCGAATTTCAATCATTACAAGCGCCGTAGGAGAAAAACGATTTGTTCAATCGCCAAAATACCAATTTAAAGGGGGATAATCACTTCACCAAATCAGGGTCAAGGGTGTTCGGCTTCTGTCCTGCTGGGTCCACCAGGGGAAGGAGAATTAGCGCTGGCTTAACGGATTGAAATCGCCCAGGTGCACTTGAGGCAACACGTGCCTCGCATCTTGCGCGATGACTCTCCAAGAACAACCCTTGTTGAAACGGCCTGTCCAATTGGCCGTGATTTCCGACTTGCATTTGGGAATGCGCGGATGCCGAGCAGCCGAAGTGCTGAGCTATTTGAAGTCCATTGATCCTGAAATTCTCGTGCTGAACGGGGACATCATCGACGTTTGGCAATTCAAGAAAAAGTACTTCCCGGCGGCCCACATGCAGGTCGTTCGTGAGCTGCTAGGAATGATCGCCCGCCAAAAAACCATTTACTACATCACGGGAAACCACGACGAGGTGTTCCGCCGTTTCAAGGGCTTCGAAACGAGCAACTTCAGAATCGTCAACAAGGTGGTCCTTCCATTGGACGGAAAGAGGGCGTGGTTTTTTCATGGCGACGTCTTCGACGTGACCATGCAGCATTCCAAGTGGCTTGCCATGCTCGGAGGGAAGGGATACGACGCCTTGATTTGGTTCAATCACCTGATCAACCAGGTGTCGCTTGCTTTGGGCAAGGGACGCATCTCCCTGTCCAAAAAAGTCAAGGAGAGCGTCAAAAGCGCGGTCAAATTCATCAACCATTTCGAAGAAACGGCGGCAGAAATTGCCATCCGCAACGGATTCGATTACGTCGTGTGCGGCCACATTCACCAGCCCGCCAACCGCACCATCGTCATGAACGAGGGCCAAGTAATCTACCTCAACAGCGGAGATTGGGTGGAGAACTGCACGGCGCTGGAATACAACCAGGGCGAGTGGCGCATTCACTGGCAAGAGGAGGTTGCTGCGCGCGACACCGAAAAGGGAGAAAAAGCGCGGAGCACCAAGGACCTGTTCCAGGAGTTGCTTGTGGAATTCTCCATGATTTGACATGAAAGTGCTGTACGCCTTTCAGGGCACGGGGAACGGCCACCACACCCGCTCGGTTGAGTTTTTGCCCCTTCTCAAGGACATGGCCGAGGTGGACGTTTGGGTCAGTGGAGGGGCGCTGAACCGCACGTACGACGTGTCGGTGGATCGCCGGTTTCAGGGTCTGGGGTTTTCATTTGGAACGAAAGGCGGCATCGATTGGGGGGCGTCGCTGCGTGCCTTGAAGCCGCGTACCCTGTTGCGCGACGTACGATCGCTTGACGTTCGTGGATTCGACCTTGTGCTGAACGATTTTGAACCCCTGACTGCCTGGGCCGCACGGCGGCAAGGCGTTCCAGTGGTCGGATTGTCCCACCAAGCTGCGGTCAAGCATCCAAGCAGTCCTAAACCCTCACAGTCCGACACAATCGCCGCCCGCATCCTGGAAAACTACGCGCCTGCCGAGGTCGAGATTGGATTTCACTTCCAACGCTACGCCACTGAAATCAGGACCCCCATCATCCGCCGACAGGTGCGGGAAATGGCGGTCTCCAACGCCGGTCACATCACGGTGTATTTGCCGGCATACGGAGAACAAGCATTGCTGCGGGTGTTGCGGGAGTTTCCTGAAGTGACGTGGGAGGTGTTTTCGCGTCACTGGACCGTGCCATCCACGCAAGGGAATGTCCGCTTCTTGCCCGCCTCCTCGGAAGGGTTTTTGAAGAGCATGGCCTCAAGTGCAGGCGTGTTGTGTGGCGCAGGATTTGAGACGCCTGCCGAAGCGCTTTTCCTGAAGAAGCCCCTTTTTGTGGTCCCCATGCGTGGCCAATTTGAGCAGCAATGCAACGCTGCGGCGCTGTCCCAAATGGGCGTTCCCTCCGTCCCTGAATTTGGAGGCGATGCGGTGACCGCCCTCCGTCAATGGCTCAGCAACCCCTGCATCGTGGACGTCGACTACCCTGACGAGAGTCGAGAGGTGCTGCAACAGGCGTTGCGCACGGCCAAAGTTGAAATGTGATCGCCGCTTGAGCTTAACGTTGACGCAACACACACCGCCGACTTTTGCGGGATGAATCAAGTCTCGCGGATGGCACTGGGTTGGCTGATGTTCTTGGCCCTTCCCTCCTTTCATGCCCAACAGCACATTCACCTCGTTGGCGCCATGCCCACGGTGGACGTGGGGATGCCGTTGGGTGAACACTGGCACTTCGAGAAATACTCGTTTGCATGCTTGCTTCCCTTCGAGCAATCTCGGCCTTCGTTTTCGAATGCAGCCGTCATGGAGAATTTTGGCCCTGGGTCGGAAGTCGGAGATGGCCGTGCCATTCGAAGCCTTGTGTTTGCCTACACCGAATTCGACTTGACCCGCACCCTCAACGAAGCCTGGTCTTTGACGGGCAGTTACACCCACGAGTGGGTGCCTTCGACCTCCCACGTTCAGGGTGCTGGAGAGCGATACACACGCAACGAGCATCGGTTTTGGCTGCAGTCCAAATGCCAGTCCAACAAAGACGCTGGTTTGTCTTGGTGGTGGCGAATGCGCTGGGACCAGCGATGGATTGAATCGGATCCTTTCAATGAGGTTGCAGAGCCCTGGACCTCGCGTCCGCGGGTTCGCGAGCAGCTCGGATGCGCCTTGCCCTTCGGTGGGGGCACGCTCGCTGCAAGTGCCGAGGTCTTTGTGGAGGCCTGGGATGGCGCCCAGCTTTCCTCACCCCTCGACCGCTTCAGAGAAGCATGGACGACCCTCCAATACGGGGCTTCCTTGAGCGAATCGGTGCGCTGGGAAGCCGGACCTTTGGTGGTGAGTTGGAAACAATTTGGCGATGACGCAAGCCTTGGTTGGGCGCACTTCTGGTACGTACAAGCCACGGCGTTTGTGACGATTGGATCATGACTGGAAAACGTCTTTCCTTCCTCGACCGCCACTTGACGTGGTGGATTTTGGCCGCCATGGCGCTTGGACTCGCGTTGGGCAAATGGGTGCCGAGTGTCCCGCAAATGCTCGGGAACATGCAGGTGGGGACAACCAACATCCCTTTGGCGGTAGGGCTGATCTTGATGATGTACCCTCCGCTTGCCAAGGCCAACTACCGCCTGCTGCCGGAGGTCTTTCGCAACACCAAACTCGTCACCCTGAGCATCGTCCTGAATTGGGTGGTGGGTCCGGTGTTGATGTTTGGGTTGGCGGTGCTGTTTTTGAGGGACGAACCGGGGTACTTGAGCGGATTGATTTTGATCGGATTGGCCCGATGCATCGCGATGGTGTTGGTGTGGAACGACTTGGCAGGCGGCAACCGAGAATTGGGCGCAGGACTGGTCGCCCTCAACAGCGTGTTTCAGGTGGTGGCCTACAGCTTTTACGCGTGGCTTTTCATCTCTGAACTTCCCGAATGGCTTTGCTTGCCGTCCATGGCGGTCGACGTGCCTGTGTCCATGGTAGCCCAAAGCGTGGCCATCTACCTGGGTATTCCATTCCTCGCCGGATTTGTGAGCCGGGAATGGTTCGTGCGAAGAAGAGGCCTCGCTTGGTACAAACAAGCCTTCCTTCCCCGCATTTCCCCCCTGACCCTCGTCGCCCTGCTTTTCACCATCGTGGCCATGTTCAGCCTCAAGGGAGATCAAATCACGGCGCTCCCTCTGGACGTCCTTCGCATCGCGCTGCCTCTTGTGATGTACTTCGTGGGGATGTTCTTGCTCAGCATGGTCCTGGGTCGTCGCTTGAGCGCCAGCCACAGCGACAACACGGCCGTGGCGTTCACGGCGGCAGGCAACAACTTCGAACTGGCCATCGCGGTGGCAGTGGCGGTGTTTGGGTTGCAAAGTGACCAAGCGTTTGTGGGCGTCATCGGTCCCCTCATTGAAGTCCCTGCGCTCCTTCTGCTCGTCCGCGTGGCCAAGCGCATGGCTTGACCGCAACAATGAGACCGAAGCAAGAAGTCGACAGATTCACTTCACCAAATCGGCTTTGAGGGTGTTCGGCTTCTGTCCTGCTGGGTCCACAAGTAAAGTGGACTTTACATCTGGGATGAATTGGTAAAGCCTACTTGACCAAATCCGGATTCAGGGTGTTCGGCTTCTGTCCTGCTGGGTCCACAAGCAAAGTGGATTTGACATTTAAGGGAGCAGATGTGAATAGCAATCATTCCTTGAACAGGGCAAGTGTTCAATGCGTTGATTGACAAGCGCATAATAAATAAGGAGTGTTTTGTCGATAATTTACCCCTTTTTGTCTACATTATTGCCCGATTGAAAGAAAATCTAATCCTATGAAACGCTTTACTTATTTACTCTTCATCTGCAACTTTTTCGTGGCGGATTCCCTTCAAGCCCAAGAATCCTCTTGGTCTTGGCAAGGAGCGAGCGAAGGTTGGACAGGGGCTGGTGCTTGCGTCATTGAACCAGGCCCAGACTTTCTAACCATGACGATTACAGGCAATCAGCCTCACATTCAGAGCCCACAAAATTTGAATTTGGACTCTTCGCCTTACGAGGATTTCACGGTTACCCTTCGCAATACAACGCCTGGTACGGCATGTCAATTGAAGGTTTTCGATGACACCAACGCTTTGTCGTCTGTGATTGACATCCCAGTAAGTGCCGCGATGTCTGAAGCGGCCTCATTTACCATTCCCTTGTCTGGTTTGCCTCCAATCATTGGTAAGTTTCGTTTGAGAGGTCCTGCCGGTTTGGGTGAGGGAATTGTGGAGTGGTATGACTTCAGTCTCAACGAACCGGAGCCTGCAATTTCCGGTTGTATGGAC
>JAOIQU010000014.1 GCA_028141885.1 Flavobacteriales bacterium
GCGACAATGGCTTTGCGCACGAGCGGGTGAAAAGGGGCTTGAATTTGGCCTTTCATGTCGCGCTTGACGTCGTCGTCGAAATTCCCAGAGCGCATGAAGTGCTTCACCAGGCGGTCTTCCAAGCTGTGGTAGCTCATCACGGCCAAACGTCCACCCGGTTTCAGCATGCCCACGGCCTGCATCAACAGGTCTTCGAGGGCGCCCAATTCGTCGTTGATGTGAATGCGGATGGCCTGAAACACCTTGGCGTAGAACTTGTTTTCCTTGCCGCGCGGGGCAGAAGGGGAAAGCGCCCGAATCAAGTCGTGCGTGGTGTTCAATGGTCCCTCTTCGCGAGCTGCTGCGATGCGATGCGCCAGTTTGTCGGGCCGGTTGAGTTCCCCGTAACGGCGGAAGACTTGGGTCATGTCTGAAACCTCTGCCCGGGTGAGCCAAGCGCTTGCCGGCTCCCCTGTGGAGGGGTTCATGCGCATGTCCAGAGGACCGTCGTTGCGCAGTGAAAACCCGCGTTCAGGAACGTCAAATTGATGGGAGCTTACCCCCAAGTCGGCCAGCAATCCGTCGAGGGGCAAGCCTTTGTGGGCTCGCAGGAATTGAGGGGCAAACCTGAAATTGGCGGCCACCAGTGTGAATCGCTCGTCGTCCAGTGCATTGGCGGCGGCATCGGGATCCTGATCAAACCCAAACAACCGTCCTTCCGTTCCAAGTTGATTCAGAATGGCCCGGCTGTGTCCGCCTCCTCCGAAGGTGGCGTCCATCCAGTTGCCGTCCTGTGTTCCGCCGTCGCCGTCGAGGTTGAGCGCCTTGAGGGAGGCGTTCAGCATGACGGGGACGTGGTAGGACGTGGTCATTCTCCGTCGGTGCCGTCGAGGTCTTTGCGCACGTCTTCTGCCAAGTCGCCGAAGTCGAGGTTGTCCTCGTCTTGAATGACTTGCTTGTTGTACGCAGCCTGGTTCCAGATTTCCACTTTCTCGCCCAGTCCGGAGACGATCACCTCGTTGGCATCCTTGGGGTCGATGCCAGCGTAGGCGAGTAGGGCGGAGGGCAGGTTGATTCTACCAGATCCGTCCAAGTCCACGTGGGTGGCGCCCTTCATGAATTTCCGCTGAAACAGCTGGTGCTTCCGGTTGTACCGGCTCAAGCGTGCCATTTCAGCATTCACCTTGTCCCATTCGGGTTTGGGGTACAGCACCAAGCAACCTTCAAAAATGTCCCGGTTCACCACCAAGCCGTGGTGAATGACCCCGTCAAGCTGCTTCCGCAGTTTGGCAGGGAACATCAAACGGCCTTTGGCGTCGATGCGACAGGGGTGTTCTCCGAGCAGGTTGAGCATGGGTGCGTTTTCGCCAATCCAAAAGTACACGTCATTTCCCACTTTCTCCCACTCGTTGACACTTTCTCCCACTTTGTGGATAAAGTTTGGTGATTCGTCAGGAAGAAACCCAATGAATACGCGGCTCGCAGAGAGGTGGGAAAAAGTGGGGTGTTTCAGCAATGAACACGTTATTCACAGGGGATGTGAACAACCGGGCGTGGATGTACAGGACGCAACGTGGTCTTCCGCACCCAAAGCGGGTGCATTTTTGAACTCATGGATTCAACCATTCTTGAACGCGGTCCTTACCGCTACGTCGAGGAGGGCGAAGGCACGCCGCTCGTCTTGCTTCATGGGCTTTTTGGCGCCCTCAGCAACTTCCAAGAAGTGCGCGCGCATTTCAGCAATAGCTTCCGTGTCATCACCCCGATGCTGCCGATCTACGAGCTGCCCATGCTCGAGACCAACGCCAAGAACATGGCCAAGCACATTGCAGGATTCCTGGATGAACTAGGCCTCGAAAAGGTGCATCTGCTTGGCAACAGCCTTGGGGGGCACGTGGGGTTGATTTACACCCGGGACCACTTGGATCGCGTGGCGTCCCTCACCTTGACAGCCAGCAGCGGACTCTACGAGAACGCTTTCGGCTCAAGTTTCCCGCGGCGGGAGGACAAGTCGTACATCAAGGACAAGGTCGCCGTGACCTTCCACGACCCCAAGCACGCGACGCCCGAGCTCGTCGATGAGTGCTTCGAGGCGGTCAACGACCGCAACAAGGTTCTGCGCATCCTGAGCATTGCCAAATCGGCCATTCGTCACAACATGGCGAAGGACCTGCCTTCGATGAATGTGCCGGTGTGCTTGATTTGGGGCAAGAACGACATCATCACGCCGCCCGAAGTTGCCGAGGAATTCCTGGCTGGATTTCCGGATGCGGACTTGCACTGGATCGACGAATGCGGCCACGCCCCCATGATGGAGCACCCAGACACCTTCAATCAAATCTTGAGCGACTGGTTTGCCAGCCGCGGTATTTCCTGATCCCATGTCCGGCGAGTCGACTTGGGAATTGAAAGAGGCGTCGTTCGTCAAGAGCAGCTCGCAACCGTCGGAATGTCCCAAGCCGGACCGCCCTGAATATGCCTTCATTGGCCGTTCCAATGTGGGCAAGAGTTCCCTGCTCAACATGTTGGTGGGGCGCAACAGTTTGGCCAAAACATCCAGCACCCCCGGCAAAACTCAGCTGATCAACCACTTTGACGTCGACGATACGTGGTATCTGGTGGACTTGCCTGGGTTCGGTTACGCGAAAGTGAGTAAAAAGGACAGGGCGAAGTGGATGAAGGTGACCAAGCAATACCTCGATTCGCGCACCAACTTGATGTGTGTGATGATGCTCGTTGATTCGCGCATTCCAGCCCAAAAAGTCGACCTCGAATTCATGGCTTGGATGGGGGAAGTGGGGTTGCCTTTCGTGTTGGTGTTCACCAAGGTGGACAAACTCAACAAGGCCGAGCGCGCAGCGTTCCTTCCTGCGTACGAAGAGGTCATGCTCAAGCAATGGCACAAGATGCCACTGGTGTTTGTGACCAGTGGCAACACAGGGGAGGGACGCGAAGAGGTGCTTCGCTTCATTGCCTCCACCAATGGGCTCTATCAGCCCTGAGGCTCAGGACTCAATCACGCCAATGCGCTTGGCGAGTTCTTCTGTGAATCCACGGAGCGCGTTCGCGTGGTCCTTGTCGGAGGTGGCGCGCTCGTAGGTGTCTGCGAGGGTCATGATGGTTTGAACCATAAAGGAGCGCATTTCTTCTACACTCATTTCCTTGGTCCATAGGTCCATCCGCATCGCAGCGAACTCCTTGGCGTTCCACATGGAGAGGGCCATGGCGGAGGCAGGTTGGTTCATGACGCCGCCGTCTTCGGCGGTCCATTCCATGGCGACGGGCACCTGATTTTCATCGGTGGTGACGTCGATGACAATGCGTGACGTTGTGGGCATGGCGCGAAAGTACGCTCACGGCCGGTAGGCGCGCAAAATGGGTTGCGGATCGGTCCATTCGAGGACGTCGGCATCGGTCCATTCCGGGTGGGCATCCACGGCGGCTTGCACAGCACGCCATCCCAAGAACATGCCCATCCGATCTGGACTGTCTTGGGGGATGTTTCCAACGCGGGTGAATGGGCCCTCCTGAAACCAGCGCATCACCTCACGTGGCTGTTTGGAAAACATCCGTTCTTGGGGCTGCATCTCTGCCCAAGTCGCCCGTTCGTGGTCGACAGCCCAGTCCCATTCTTCCTGAGTCCAATTCATCAATTCGGCCGGGGTGGCATTCGGAAAACACCTGGAAAGAACATGCATCACCTTGCCCCAATACAGCCACATGTCGACGGCTCTGGGTGCGGGAGGGATGCGGTGTTGCTGACTTACCGCAAGCCAGCCCTGGAGGGCGTCCAAGGCCATTCGATTTGGCCGCATTCGCGCCAGGCGATAGGCGGGGAAACGACTGGGAGGCAATTCGGCGTGAATGGGGTGCTCCGTGCCCATGAACCAGTCCAAACCAATGCAAAGCTTGGCAGCTGTGGGGTACACGGCAAAATTGAATCCCGAAGGCATCCACACCACGTCGGGAACAGGAATGTCCTCCGAAATCACGTGCATTCGTTTCAGGCCATCTCGAAGTCGCAGAGATTCCCTGTCGAGGACGTCTTGCCGACCCGAGGTGGTGTCGATGGCCTCGAGCATGGGGCGCATCTCAGTCAAAAACTGCTCAAGAACCTCCATCGTGGCGGTATCCTCAGCGGGGCCGAGTTGGAGGATGTCTTCACACCAAAGGGGCCAAAACGCAGAGTCGGCATGTTGGAGGTGGGCGAGTTGTTTGGCCTGATTGTTGCCTTGGGGAAGCGTGTTCAAGACATTCATCCATTGCGTTTCCCTGAACGAATCTGGGAGCTCCACGCCCGACACCTCAATGGCGTCTGGGGTCGCATTGCAACCGGCGAGCAAGGCCAGCGCGAAAACCCACATCGAAACGTGGAACAAGTTGCGTGGGGCAAGGGGTGATGACATGAACGTGACAGTAGCTTTGATGCAACCTCTAACGACGACAAAGATGAACAACGCCCGCTTCAAATGCACGTCCACAATCTTGTTGGCCCTTGCCTTTGGATTGACATGGGGCTCATGTTCCCAGGCGCAAGCCCAATACCGAGGCTACCGGATGGGGATGTCCATTGACCCGAATGTGTCTTGGATGGTTTCTAGAGACCTCGAACATGTTACCGACGGGGCGCGAGCGCACTTTGGGTGGCAGTTCATGGCGGACATTCTGTTCACGGAGACCTACGCCATTGGCACGGGCATCCACGTGTTCAGAACGGGCAGTGCTGTCCAGTATTGGGAGGCGACGTCCGACTCCACGGTCAGCCGCGTGTCACGCAACTTCAACAACCAATACGTCGAGCTGCCTTTGACGTTCAAGTTGCGGACCAAAGAAATTGGGTACACCACCTATTACGGGAAGTTTGGGGGTGGACTGGGATTGAACATCCGCCGCGAAGCCGAAGAAGATCGGTACCTCGCTTATGAGAAGCTGGGGGAGGAGTGGGTCGAGCTGGACAGACCGGCCCCCGATCCTGAGCTGATTTCTGGAGAGTTTGCATCGCTGTTTCGGGCCTCCTTGATCGTGGGCATGGGCTTCGAAAGGAAGATTGCAGGCAACACCGCAATCATGGTTGGGCTCACGTACAACAACAGTTTGTTTTCCACCCACCAAGGGCAGGAGCTTGTGCAAGCAGACCAAAACGGCCAGCCCCGACTCGAAGGCGAGGCGCCGGCCAACACCAACATGTTGGGGCATGACAGCTTCGTGTCCTTGACGCTCGGCGTTGTGTTCTGAGGCTTTCTAGGTCTTCATTTGTCCGCCATTTGAAAGGTGTGTTGCACCTTGCGTCTGCATTCATCCCATGGCACATTCCCAGTTTGACCCCTCCGCCGTGACCGCGCACATTGTGGCGTGGCTTCAGTCTTACCTGAAGGAATCGGGCATGCACGGTTGGGTCGTGGGTGTGTCTGGAGGGATTGATTCCGCTGTCACGTCGACGTTGTGTGCGTTGACAGGTGCGCCCACCACGTGCGTAGAAATGCCCATCCATCAAGCGCCTGATCAAGTGAGTCGTGCGGCCGATCACATCTCCGCGCTTTGTGGAAACCACCCCTTGGTGCGTCGGTCCACGGTGTCCTTGACAGAGACGTACGACATGTTCGCGAAGGCGTTACCCGACGGACCTGACGAGAGCGGCGGGCTGTCGATGGCCAACACACGTGCACGGCTGCGCATGACCACGCTGTACGCGTTGGGTCAAAGGTCGCGGTTGCTCGTCGCAGGAACAGGCAACAAGGTGGAGGACTTTGGGGTGGGTTTCTACACGAAGTATGGGGACGGCGGCGTGGACATTTCGCCCATTGCCGACCTCACCAAGACCGAGGTGTTCGCCCTTGCAGCGCACCTCGGCGTCATCGAGTCCATCCAAAAGGCGGCGCCCACCGATGGCCTTTGGGGAGACGACCGCACCGATGAAGATCAGCTGGGGGCCACTTATCCCGAGTTGGAATGGGCCATGGCTTGGACTGAGGAACATGAAGGGCTGTCACCTGAAGCGCGCGCGGAAGCGGAGCAGGCCTTGACTTGGCGGCAGCAAGAGGTTTTGGAGACCTATCGTCGTCATCACGCAGCCAACCGCCACAAGATGGTGCCCATCCCGGTGTGTGTCATTCCAGATGACATCCGGTTCATTCAGGGTTGATCGGAATCCAACACATTCAACGTGGTGGTGGCTTCTTGTTGAGGCTCATTGTCCTCGGGAAGGGTTGCCAAGATGACCGTGTAGGTACCTACTTCCAAAAAGGCCTCGCCCCGAAGCAAAGGGATGCGGATTCGTTGGGCGCCTGACAACAAGTCCACTTCCCCTCCATCGACCACAAAGCCGCTCGCCTGCTGCAGTTGGTCCAAAATTGCCGAAGCTCCTCCACCTGTTGTGGCGGCAGAATCTGGAGCTTTTGGAGCGGTGGGGATGAACCTCAGCTCCAGCCTTGCGCGAGACGGTTTCTCTGACCAAACCCAAGCATCCAAAGCGGGAGACTCAGGCTCTGACCAATCCCATCCGCGCTTGTTCCAGTCTTCGTTGCGAACGACCTCGAGTTGGTCCTGTTCAAAGGCGAGAGGGGCATTATTCCAATCGTGCCCCCCAGCTTCCACAGGCAAAGCGGGGCTCAGGTCCAACACGTAGATGCCGCGACCGTGGGTGCCAATCACCAGTTCGTTTTCGCGTTCCTGAATGACGAGGTCGTGCACGGGAACCCGAGGCAAGTCTTTGTGAAGGAGCGCGAAGGATTGGCCGCCGTCGGTGGTCAAGTACGCACCGCCATCGGTGCCGGCAACCCACCAACCTGCCCGGTCGGCGCTTTCAACCAGGGCGTTGACGGGTTCGTGTGGCAGGTGTTGTCCCCAGTTTTCCCAAGTTTGGCCAGCGTTGCGAGTCGCAAAAATCATCGCGTCCAAGCAGTCGTGTCGGTAGCCGTTGAGGGCCACCACCAACAGGTCGTCGTCGTGGTTGGACCAAGACACTTCGCTCACCCAGAGGTGCATGCCCGAAGCGCCCTTGCCCAGTCGGGTTTTCAAAGGGAGTGGCACGTTGCGCCAAGTGTGTCCGCCGTCTTGAGTGATGTGCACAAGGCCATCGTCGCTGCCCACGGCCAATCGGCCAAAATGCCGAGGGTGCTCTGCCATGGTGGTCAGTGTCCCAAACGGCACATTGCCTGCCATGCCGCCTCGCGTCAGGTCTCCGCTGAGGGTCTCGAATTCGTCTCCTCCATTCAGAGAGCGGTGGACTTTGTTGGACGCCATGTAGAAGATGTCTTGCTGATGCTGGCTCAACACGATGGGGGTTTGCCAATTCCAGCGAAGCGGCGTTTCGCCAAGCTTGTGCGTCGGATGAAGCGAGGTGCGTTCGCCTGTCGCCTCGTTCAAGCGCATGTACCACCCAAACTGGTAGCCCGTGTAGATGACATCGTTGGTGCGGGTGTCCACTTCAATCTGCATCCCATCGCCACCGCTGAGAGAGGTGAATCCGTGGTGACCGGTTTGGTGCCATTGTGGGGATTCCTCATGGGTGCTGGCGCCCATCCAGGTTCCGTTGTCCTGCAGCCCCCCAAAAATCCGGTACGGCTCGGAGTCGTCCACCTCCACGGCGTAGAACTGTCCCACAGAAGGGGTGTTGCACTTGACCCAATTCGCGCCACCGTCCCAAGACACGTTGATGCCTCCGTCGTTGCCATTGATGAGGTGATTGCGGTTGACGGGATCCACCCAAAGCTTGTGGTGGTCGACATGGACGTTGGGTGCGCCCACGGACGTGAAGGATGCTCCGCCATCCTCGGATTTGAGCAACGGAACACCTGCGATGTAGAGGGTGTTGACCTCAGAGGGGTCCACGCTCACCGTTCCGAAGTAGTACCCGTACGTGTAGCAGACGTTGTCAAGGGCCTCCTTGTGGGTGCGCACCCATTGCCCCACTTCGTCGCCGTCGTTTTGTTGTGACGCCAGTTGAGACAAGGTGTTGTTGGCATTTCTCGCCGCGGTTCTGCCGCGTCCTGGCAAGCGAAGACGGTACAGTTCGGGGCCTTTGATTTCCGCCTCAAACAACGCCCGGTTGCCGTCGGTGAGGTAGTCGTAGAGGGCCCGAGGCAGAAGGTCGCCCGACGCCACCCTGGCTTTCACGCTGGATACGCTGTCGGCCAGATCAAAGCCCTCTTCCTCGAGGAATGCTTGAAGTTGGTCGTCGTCGAGGGCTGCAAAGGCCTTGATGTCCATGTCCAAAAACAGGTCGGCTTTGAGTTTGTCTTCGGCCAATTGCTCGTCCATCTCACGCGGAGCTTGGTTGTCAATGAGGGCGTACAACGTGCCGGACAAACTGTGGTACGCCAAGCCGATTCGGCCGGCGTCGGGTCCTTCAGGGAAGTTTCCGACACTCGAAATTCGGCTCCAGGTCCTGCCTCCGTCCAGGGTTTCCCAAATCCCTGACCCAACGCCTCCCTCCGTGAAGTCGTGGGCGCGACGGGTTCGGTCCCATGATGCCGCGAACAAGTGCGACGGGTCTTGCTCATCCATGATCAAATCCACGAATCCCACTACTTCGTTTTTGGCCGCGGGAACGGTCAGCACGGCTTGCCAGTCTTGTCCGCCATTGTCAGTGCGGTAAATGGCGCCGCCGCGATTGGCCGAGTACAACTCTCCGAGAGCCGCCACCCAAATGCGATCGGGGTTCTCGGGATCGATGACCACACGCCCAATGTGATGGCTCGCTTCGAGTCCGGAATGCCGCCAAGTGGCCCCGTGGTCGTCACTGAGGTACACCCCATCGCCGGCGTATGAGCTACGGGAAGAATTGACTTCCCCGGAACCGACCACCACGCGGCCCGACGGATGGGCATCGACCGCCCCGAGCGTGCAGGTGGCGTCGAGCAGGGGGGTGAACGTGGTGCCGTGGTTGACGCTTTTCCAAAGTCCCCCCGTCGCGTAGGCCACATACATGGTGTCTTCCACCACAGCCAGATCCACCACGCGACCACTCATGACGGAAGGTCCCACGTTGCGCAGGTCCAGTCCGCTCGTCCAGGATTTGGCCGCGAGGGCCTCTCGCTCGGCAGCGACCCCAGCGCGGATTTCTGTGGAGCTGGACCCCCAGGTTTGGGCTTGGAGGGAGGTGACCAACCCCAATGCCAGGGTGAGCAGGGGGAGGCGGGAAAGGGACGGTGAATTCATGTCAGCTTGAGGTTGTTGCGGTGCCGGTCTTGGTCGCGCAGGGTCTTTTTGGCCACGTTGTCAGCCAGGGCTTGGGTGAGGTCCACGCCGGTTTGGTTGGCCAGCGCCATCAACACCCACAGCACGTCGGCCATTTCATCGCCGAGGTCCTTGTTGGCGTCACTGGACTTCTCACTTTGTTCGCCGTACCGCCTCGCGATGATGCGCGCGAGTTCACCGACTTCTTCGGTCAAGATGGCGAGGTTGGTCAGCTCATTGAAGTAGCGCACCCCGACCGTGGTGATCCAATCGTGGACCTGGGTTTGCGCCTCCCTGAGGGTGACGTCTGGCGCATCGCTGGACGAAAAATTGAGTTGACTCATGGGGTCATTCTTTGTGTTTGGTGTCAAGCCAAAGGGTGACGGGGCCATCGTTCACGAGGTCGACGGCCATGTTGGCGCCGAATTCACCTGTCTCCACCGAGGTGCCCGTGGCCGAGGCGCAGGCCGCGACAAAGTGCTGGTAAAGTTTCTCGGCATGCTCAGGATGGGCGGCTCGAATGAAGGAGGGGCGTGTGCCTTTCTTGGTTTTGGCGTGGAGCGTGAACTGGCTGACGATCAACAATTGTCCCTCGACGTCAGCGAGGTCGGCGTTCATTTTGCCTTCGTCATCGTTGAAGATTCGGAGTTTGGCCACCTTGGCGGCCAGCCAATCGGCATCGTCGATGGTGTCAGCGTCTTCCACGCCCACGAGGATGCAAAGGCCGTGGTTGATGGCGCCCACCACCGTCTCGTCGACTTGGACTGAAGCCCGGCTCACCCGCTGAATCACCACGCGCATGGTGCAAAATACTCACCATGCCAAACGCACCGTGCATCGTTCGTTGAAAACATGCCGAGAAAGGGGCGGGGTTGGGGCGTTCTGCCCAAGCGCAAGCCGTATTTTTGGGCTCAGAAACAAGTCACCCTTCTTTCCCTCCATTCATGAAGGCTTCCATTGCCCCAGCAACCCTCGAACAAGCCCAAGACATGGGCCTTCGTCCCGAGGAGTTTGAACAAATCAAAACCATCCTCGGACGCACCCCCAATTTCACTGAGATGTGCGTGTACTCCGTGATGTGGAGCGAGCACTGTTCCTACAAGAACTCCATCAAGTGGTTGAAAACCCTGCCCAAGGAAGGCCCGCACATGTTGGTCAAGGCGGGAGAGGAGAACGCGGGCATCGTGGACATCGGAGACGGTTTGGGTTGTGCATTCAAGATCGAAAGCCACAACCACCCATCAGCCATCGAGCCCTACCAAGGTGCTGCGACTGGGGTGGGGGGCATCAACCGCGACATTTTCACCATGGGTGCGCGTCCCATCGCACAGCTGAACAGCCTGCGTTTTGGCGATTTGAGCAACCCGCGCACCAAGTGGCTCTTGGAAGGCGTCGTGAAAGGCATTGGCGATTACGGCAACAGCTTTGGTGTGCCCATCGTGGGTGGCGAGGTCTTCTTTGACTCGAGCTACCAGGTCAACCCGCTCGTCAATGCGATGTCGGTGGGCATCCTCGAAGCGGATAAGATCATTTCCGCCACGGCATCCGGCCCTGGAAACCCCGTGTACATCGTGGGATCCGCCACTGGCAAGGATGGTATCCAAGGCGCATCCTTCGCTTCGAAGGACATCACGGAGGAGAGTGCAGACGACCTGCCTTCTGTGCAGGTGGGCGACCCCTTCCAGGAGAAGTTGTTGCTGGAGGCCACCCTGGAGCTGTCCAAAACCACGGCCGTCGTTGGCATGCAGGATATGGGCGCCGCGGGCATCACGTGTTCCACGTCTGAAATGAGTGCCGCCGGTGAAGTGGGTATGGACATCCATTTGGACCGTGTGCCGTTGCGTCAACAGGACATGGAGCCCTTCGAAATCTTGCTCAGCGAATCCCAAGAGCGCATGCTCGTCGTGGTGGCCAAGGGCCAAGAGGACGAGGTGAAAGCCATTTTTGACAAGTGGGACCTTCATGCCGAGCACATTGGCGAAGTCACGGAAGGCGATCGCATTCGTTACCTCATGAACGGCGAACTCGTGGGTGACGTGCCTGGGTCGACGTTGGTGTTGGGCGGTGGAGCCCCCGTGTACGAACGAGAATATCAAGAACCCGCTTGGTACGCGGAAGCCCAGGCCTTCGACGCCAGCAGTGTGCCCGTGCCCTCGCTGGACGAATGTGTGGACATCGCGCAACGCATGGTTTGCCTTCCCAACATCGCGTCCAAAAAGTGGGTTTGGGAACAATACGACAGCATGGTGGGCACGATCAACAGATCGACCAACCGTCCGTCTGACGCGGGAGTGGTGAGTGTGCGAGGCACAGACAAAGCGCTCGCATTGACCGTGGATTGCAACGCACGCTACGTGGAAGCCGACCCTGAAGTGGGCACGGCCATCGCGGTGGCGGAAGCCGCGAGAAACATCAGTTGCACAGGCGCCGAGCCTTCGGCGATCACGAACTGCCTGAATTTTGGCAACCCTTACAACCCTGAAGTGTACTGGCAGTTTGTGGGTGCGATTCAAGGCATGGGGCGTGCATGTCGCCATTTCAACACCCCCGTGACGGGCGGCAACGTGAGTTTCTACAACCAGACAGCCAACCCTGACGGCAGCGCGCAAGCTGTGTTCCCAACGCCTACCATTGGCATGGTGGGCGTGATGGAGAACCGTGCACATCACACAGGCCTCGACTTCAAAGAGAAGGGCGAGCTCATTTTCTTGTTGGGCGGTTCCAGTGGTTGCATCAACGCTTCAGAATACCTCGCGAACATCGTCGGCATCGACCGTTCTCCCGCGCCTCAATTCGACCTCGAAGAGGAAGGGAAGCTGCATGCGTGTTTGCTTGAGGTGGCCCAAAAAGGCCTGGCCGCTGCGTCGCATGACGTGGCCGACGGAGGGCTCTTCATCACCCTCTTGGAAATGGCGATGCCCAATGGCCTCGGGTTTGACATCGTCACCGACGACGAAGTCAGGTTGGACGGATTCTTGTTCGGCGAAGGCCAAGGCCGCGCTGTGGTGTCCATCAAGGAAGAAGACCAAGACGATTTCTTCGACGTCTGCGAGAAGCATGGCAAACAAGCCATGCTTTTGGGCCATGTCACCAAGGGAAAATTGGTCGTGGACGAGAAGCACTTTGGATTCAGCGAAGAGCTGCGGGCGTACTACGACAATGCCCTTGAAGAAATGTTGACCGAAGACTGATGCTGAGAACGTTGTCCAAGCACCTTTTTGGAATCGCCCTGACTTGGGTGGTTGTGTTGGTTGGCACGTTTTTCTTGCTTCGTTGGTACAGCCAGCCTTCTGCTGAGCGGGAAGTGCCGTCTTTGGAAGGCATGGCCAAAATGGAAGCCCAAGACGCTTTGCAGGCCCTGGAGTTGGAGGCCGTTTGGCAGGATTCGATTTACTCTTCGACCGGAGAGCCGGGCGCTGTGGTGGAACAGCATCCCCCTGCGGGCAGTTCGGTGAAAGCACGTCGCAAAATCTTACTGACCACGTTTCGCATCACGCCTCCAAGCGAGGGCGTTGGTGTGGAGGAAGGGCAGGATGCCAAGCTCGCCGAGCGCCTTTTGTCCACACGGGGATTCGATGTGAAGGTGAAAGAAGAGGCCAACAGCCTGCTTGCGGGCAAGGTCATTCGCGTCGAGCGCAAAGGTGAAACGGTCGAACCCGACGCCAGCTTTCCCAAGGGATCTTCACTCACGCTGGTGGTGGGTGTGGTGGGCGCCAAGGACGTGCGCGTTCCTTGGTTGATGGGATTGTCGCTTAAGGACGCCATGGGGGTGCTCAACCGAAGAAATTTGGCCTTGGGACACGTTGGCTATGCGGCTGACGTCGTCACTGCTTTGGACACGAATTTGGCGGTGGTCGTTTCTCAGGATGCCACCCCAGCGGAAGTACCCTACGTCAAAGAGGGTTCAGCCATCGACCTCTACCTTGGGAAACATTGAACGCATGAAAGCGATGGGCACGAAAAAGGGCAAGTTGACGTTGGTCAAAGCGATGGAGGTTTTCGATTGCAAGAAGGCACCGAATCAGGTGCGCGTTGTCCTGGCACTCATGGTAGGGTTGATGTTGTTTGGCCATGAATCTCGAGCTCAAGAGATGGAGCTGGATTTGAAGAAGGTGTTCGTTCCTCAAACCGACATGCCAACCCTTCGTTCTGGGGGAGGTGGAGGCGCCCTGCCCCCAATGGGCTTGCCCTTTGTCGACGACTTCGCGTGGCCGAGTCTCGCAGATGAGGAAGGGGGGGTGACGATCAAGCGATGGGAATCGAGCCCAGTGCGAAGAACGTTCACACTGGCGTTGGATCCACCGACCTTGGGGTGCGCCACCCTCGATGGACTGGATGGCATGGGCAATCCTTACATTCTGAATGAGGCCAACCCTGAGGGGTATGCGGACACGCTGACGTCTCGCAGTTTGCTTCTTGGGAACAACGCGCCAGGTGACAGCGTGGCGCTTTCGTTCTGGTACCAAAGCGGCGGCATCGCCAACGGAGCTGATGCTGGAGAAGACAGCTTGATTGTGGAATTCAAAACGAGCATTGTCGACAGCGATCCTTGGCAATGGGTTTGGTCCACGGAAGGCATTGACGACGACACTGCATTTCGTTCCGTGGTCATCCCCATTGACGCGACAGAATACTTCCACAACGGCTTTCAGTTCCGGTTCCGCAACTACGGCTCACTTGAAGGAAATGTCGACACATGGCACCTCGATTTCGTCAGGGTTGCCGAAGATGGTGGGACCCCAGCGCCGTTGTTTGAGGAAGTGTCCTTTGTGACGCCGCCATCGAGCATGTTGACCTACCCTTGGACGGCCATGCCTTGGCGTCATTACGTCCTCGACCCTGCGGCGTACCTCGCCAACTCAGTTGTCACCCAACATCGGAGTTTTGGAGACAACGCCAACAGCCAGGAAAACATCGGGTTGAAGGTTCAGCGTGTGGACGAGGTTGGCCCTGTAGCGGCTTACGTTCCCGTTGCAGGAAGCATCCCCAACAACTCGGTTCAGGGGCTTTTCGAAACGGATTACATCGACGACATTGACTTGCCTGAGGTGTTGTTTGACCCTGCGGTCAGCGATTCTTTCGCCACCTTTCATGTGTCCATGTGGGAAGACGAAGTCGGGGCAGCGAACCTCACCTCCCAAACCGGCGTGTCTGACAACGACAGCCTCGTGCACGTTCAAGTGTTCCGCGATTACTACGCTTACGACGACGGGACTGCAGAAAAGGCCTACGCGTTGGACAGCCAGGGTGGTGGAGGCGAAGTCGTGGTGGCGTTTGATTTGCAGGACACCGACACGCTCGAAGGGCTTTGGATCCACTTCGCACCGTTTTACGACGACGCCGTGGGCGAAACGTACACGCTCAAAGTCCGAGGGGAGGACGACGAGAATCCCGGTCAGCCAGGCAGCGAACTGGTGACACAATTCACGATTCACCAGCCTCAGTATTACGCGAACAGCTACGATGGCTTCACCTACGTTCCTTTTGAGGCGCCCATCCCCGTGGATGGCAAAATCTTTGTCGGCTTTGTCCAACAGGGAGAGGAACGCATCCACATCGGACTCGACAAAAGCACCAACACCAACCCGGATTACACGTGGTTCAAGTTCCCGTCCACCGCTTGGACCCCTTCTGAAATCCAAGGTTCATTGATGATCCGTCCCGTGTTGCGCGCGGGCAAAGACGTGGTCGCTTCCACGAATGAAGTGGCGAGAAAAGCTGCGACTCCCGTGCTGTTCCCGAACCCTGGCAAGGGCATTTGCACTTGGGAGTTGTCGAGCGCATCGACGATTGCCATTTTTGATCCCTCCGGACGGCAGGTGGATCTTTTGACCAACCTGCAACCGGGACGTCACCAGTGGTCGACGTCCACTCCGGGCGTGTATGTCTTCATGGGGCAAACGACGTCGGGCGAGCGCTGGACCCAACGCTGGATTGCCCGTCCATGACGCAGGACCAAGACCCGATCGAAGAACAAGGGGAGGAGCTGTTTGAGCACCACCGTCTTGTGGCCGACCCAGGCCAAACCCCACTGAGGGTCGACAAATTCATCATCAACTTGGTGGCACATTTGTCTCGCAACAAATTGCAGACGGCCGCCAAGTCGGGCTACGTGCGCGTCAACGGTGAACCCGTCAAAAGCAACCACAAAGTCAAGCCCGGGGATGTGGTGACGGTTGAGTTGCCCCAACCGGTTTTTGAATTTGAGTTGTTGCCTGAGGCGATGGATTTGGACATCATCTATGAAGACGATGACCTGTTGGTCCTCAACAAGCCCATGGACATGGTCGTCCATCCGGGACATGGCAATTACTCAGGCACCTTGGTCAATGGGGTGCTTCATCATTTCCAAAACATGCCGAGCCTGCCCAACCAGCCTGAACCGCGTCCTGGTCTTGTCCATCGGCTGGACAAGGACACCACGGGCTTGATGGTGCTGGGAAAATCGGAACGGGCCCTCACGAACTTGAGCGAGCAGTTCTTTGAGCGGACGGTGAACCGTCGGTATTGGGCGTTGGTGTGGGGAGACGTGTCTGAGGATGGCACGGTGACGGGCCACGTGGGGCGTTCCCTGCGAGATCGTCGCATCCAACAGGTCTTCGAAGATGGAAGGGAAGGGAAGCACGCCGTCACGCATTATCGAGTGCTGAAACGGCTTGGACCCGTGACCCTCGTCGAGTGCAAACTTGAAACGGGGCGCACCCACCAGATCCGCGTGCACATGCAGTACATCGGGCACCCGTTGTTTGGCGACCCCTCCTATGGGGGCAACGTCGCGGTCAAAGGCGCGCCTGGGGGTAAGTACAATGCATTCCTGCGAAACATATTCGAGGCACTCCCTCGGCAGGCACTACATGCCAAGACGCTTGGGTTCACCCACCCGGGTACAGGCGAGCGGATGAATTTTGAATCAGAGCTTCCTGAGGACATGGCCAAGGCGCTGGCCAAGTGGACCACCTACATTGAGGCTTCCGGAATCTGACCGCTTTGCAATGTCGCGTGAGTCGGTTCAGCTATCTTTTTCAAGCTGTTCCACCTCAGCCAAGGCTTTTTCCCAGAGGTTGAGGCTTTCTTGCATTTCGTTCTGAACCGCCTCGTAGGCGTAGGCGAGCTCGGTGACTTTGCTGCGGTCCGCGGGATCGACTTCCGCCATTTGGGCATTCAATTCCGCTTGCTTGGTCTCGAGTGAGGCGACGTTTTTTTCGTGACGGTCGACGGCGTTTTTCGCTTTGCGAAGGGCCTTTTCGTGGGCTTTTCGCGCCTTGTAGTCTGGCCCACCAGATGCCTTGACAGGGGACTTGTCTTTTTTGCTTCGCTCGACCTTGACCGTTTTTTTGGCTTCGTAGGCGGTGATGCTGGCGGCGTGCTTTTCGTGCAAGAACTGCTTGATGTCGCCGATGTATTGCTTCAGCCCTGTGGGGGTCACCTCGTAGACGAGCTGCGTCATGTCGCTTAAGAAGTCCCGGTCGTGGGACACCACGACCAAACTGCCGTCAAACGACTGCAACGCCTCCTTCAACACCGCCTTGCTCTTCAGATCAAGGTGGTTCGTCGGCTCGTCCAAGATGAGCACGTTGTAGGGATGCAACAACAGCTTGCACAAGGCCAGACGCGCCTTTTCACCGCCTGAGAGGACCTTGACTTTCTTGTCGACGTCTTCGCCAGAGAACAAAAACGACCCAAGCAGTCCGCGCAACTGCTTTCGAATGTCGCCCACCGCCACTTCTTCGAGCGTCTCCATCACCGTGAGGTTGCCGTCGAGTTCGTCGGTTTGATTCTGGGCATAGTATCCGATGTCGACGTTGTGGCCGACGTTCAGGCTGCCTGCCGTGCAGGACTCTTGTTGCAGAAGCATGCGGGTCAGGGTGGTTTTGCCCGCGCCATTTTTTCCGACCAAGGCCACCTTCTCTTGCCGCGCCATGATGAAGTCCAACCCCTCAAAAACCGTCAGCTCGTCGAAGCACTTTTTCAAGTTGTCCGCCTCGAATATGACTTTGCCTGAGCGTGGGGCAGGGGGGAAGCGAAACCGGATTTGCATGTTTTCCGCAGCGTCCACTTCCACGCGTTCCAACTTGTCGAGCTTCTTGATCAAGCTTTGGGCGAAAGCGGCTTTGTTCTTCTTCGCCCGGAACTTGTTGATCAAGACTTCTGTGTCTTGGATGTATTTCTGCTGGTTCTTGGCGGCTTGCTCCTGACGCATTCGTTCTTCCTCCCGCCAAACCTGGTACGCCGAATATGGGCCTTTGAAGTCGTACAATTTGACCCCACCAATCTCCACTGTGCGCTTGGTGAGGGTGTCCAAAAAGACACGGTCGTGCGAGATCAATAAGATGGCGCCCGGGTGGTGCAACAAGAAGGCCTCAAGCCATTCGATGCTCTCGATGTCCAAGTGGTTCGTCGGCTCGTCCAAGAGAAGCAAGTCCGGTTGCATCAGCAAGAGCTTGGCCAATTCCACACGCATCTTCCATCCCCCGCTGAATTCGGACATCGTACGGGTCATGTCCGCCTTTTGAAAGCCCAAACCTTGAAGGATCCGATGCGCTTGCTCTTCCGTGCTGGATGCACCAATGGCATCCAATCGCTCGTTGGCGTCGCTCAATTCCTGAATGAGTTGTGCGTAGCTGTCACTTTCATAATCGGTGCGTTCAGCCACCTCTTTGGTCAAGGTCTCCAGGCGAGCCTCCAAGGCCTGCACTTCGGCAAAGGCTTGCATGGCCACCTCCATGACCGATGCCGATTCGTCGTGCTCCATTTCTTGAGGCAAATACCCGATGCGGTATTCCTTGGGGGTGTGCACGGAACCCTCAGACGGCCGCTGCAGTCCGGCAATGATTTTCAGCAATGTCGACTTGCCTGCGCCATTTCGGCCCACCAATCCGATGCGGTCTTTGACACCAATGGCCAAATCCACCCCTTCAAACAGCGTACGTTCTCCAAAATGCACCCCCAATGACGTCAAATGCAGCATGGCCTGCAAGTTCGCACCGCCAACGTCTGGGAACAAAAAAAGGCCGCATCACATGCGGCCTTTTTCAATGTGTCAATGTCTCAATCAATAATGCCAAAGGTCATGCTCCAGGTTGAACAATTCCTGTTGGATGCGCTCGGACTCCGCTAGTGCCGATAAGCCTGTTGCATAATTGGCAATGGGCCTGTCAAACGCATTGTCTTCTTTGACGATGTAGCTGGAGAAATATCTCTTTTCAAACAGGTCCCAAAACGTTCGCCTTTGGGCATCATTGAAAATGTTGTAAACCTCAGCTTTGTCTCCGCTAAAGAGCTTACGGCAATGAGGGTAATAAAGCCAAAAGAGCGGTTTGAATCCACGTTCCTTTCCATCCTTGATGTCAAGAATCATCGGAGCGATGCCGAGAATCCGAACGTAGCGCTCACTTCGCTGCTTATCCCAAATCCATTCCTCTTTGATCATGTAGCGTGTGATGAGTTCATAATCAATGTCCACAAGTGTGGTTTCGTCACCGATATACTCATCATTTTCGTCATAGATTTTTTTCGTCTTTTCGACTTTTAAAATCTCGTCCAGTTCTGCTACCGAAAGAATGGGATCTGTGAACTCGTCATCTTGGTTGGCTCCTGGTCTGTATGCGATAATGTCACTTCCTTCACTGCGAAGACCTTCATCTACAATGAGACGAATCAGGTTCATTCGGTTTTTTATTCTGTCCTGGGGGTAATAGAAAGGTTGGTTGAATTTTTGATTCAAATCAATGACCTGCCAAACCCGCTTCTTGTACATTACGTCAGCTTCTCGCAAGTGAGGGTATTCAATATACTTTCTGGCGTTGTTTTCGGGTAGATAGGCACCGTCAAGAACGCTGTATTTTTCATCTTCCTCATAGGCACGCTTGACTACACCGCCTTGGCAAATGCACTGGCTTCCAGTCAAAAGTACTGCAAGTGCAGTAGTAGTTATTTTTAGGATTGGCTTCATGACATGAGATTTAAGTGCCAACATTAAGCTTTAGCGAGGGCAGCGGTCTTTCTGAATTGTCTGGCATTTTAGCCATGATGTCTTCGATGTAAAAGACGTCTCTGACACGCAATCGTTTCACAGCTTCCTGCATCTCAGGAGTGAATCGACTGCTGTTTGACTTGAGAGTGACGAATGCACCGTTTCGCTTAAAGGTGAGTGAAAACTTAGTGACCTTCGCTTTAACCTCAAAGTCAAAGTTGGTAAGCTTCGCCTTAACTGGGGGTGCTCCCTGCAATTCCGCTTTGGAGATAGATGGATTCCTGTAATTCGCATCGTCACCAAGGCTTGGATCCGGATCGGGGATCGGCTTCACCCTAAATTGTTTCGAGGGCATACGCATCTCAGAACCGTCTTCTAAAGTTGCAACAACAGAGATGTTCGCTCTCTTTACAGTAGCCGAGTTGTTCGGGATTACGACCCATCCTTTGGACGTTCGTTTGAGTTTGTGTCCATTGTCGATTGTCGGCCGGATGTTTTCTGCAGCAACGCCGGGTACTGAGATTTCCACCGGGTTTTCCAACCCTCGGTAAAACACGTTCATCTGGGTTGGAGAGACCACCAAGGCAGGTTGAGAAACTGTGATTCGTGGCGTCACAAACTTGATGCTTTCCGGCGAACCATCGGGTTTGGTGTGATTCAGCACCCCCCGGAACACATAGTCCCCGAAAGCCATGTTCTTTGTGGACATGGCCAACTTTCCAATGCCAAGCGAATCGAGGTCGAGTGAGGCAAGTTCCCCTATGTCGATCACGTTTTCAGGATCCATGGTGTACTCTTCTGCAGTCCCTGACCAATGAGCATTGTCAACATAAATCTCAGCCTTTTTGGTAGGGTCAAATGCCGACAACAACACATCGGCTCGAAGCGTATCTCCTTTCATCACGATGCTGCTCGCTGGGACGACAAGTGGCTTCAAATCGGTGAATTTGTAGGATTTGGCATCGATGCCGCTAAGTAGCCACTTCAAAATGTCGGCTTCGGCATCCTGCACATCGATGAGCATCTTGGACATCAAGGGCATGGTTGCTGCCAACGGCACGTGATAAAACGTGGCACTTTCCCAAGGGACGGGTTTGTCGTTGTACGTGCCGTCGGGAAACGAGAAGCGGTCATCCAACTGGGCCTTGAGCGCTGCGGGGAGCGCCCGTTCTTGTCCACGATGGTCCAAAAAGGTAATGGCCTTCAACTCTTCTCTGTAGCTTTCGAGGGCCTTTTTGAGGTAGGCCGCTGACCATTGGTTAGACTCGTCAAACAGAGGGTTGTTGATGTTGGCCACCCCCATGAATGTCGTCAATTCTTGATATTCGTCCTTTTTCTGGTGCAAAGCCAACGAACGGACGGTGTCCCGGCCAAACTCATTTTTTGCATAGTACGCCTCAACCTCGGCGAGCTTGCCTTCGGAAGCCGCCATGGCGTGGGCTTTCAATTGGACAATGTAGTCCTGCAGAGCGCCACTTTTTTCGGACACTTGTTCGGCGATTTCTGCGAATGGCCCAACCGTCTCCTGGTTGCCTAAGTATTTTTCTGCCAAACTTTCTCGAGAATCCCGGACTTTCTCTGCCAAGGTCTCTTGAGTCCCATTGAGGCTTTTTTCTACCTTGACAAAACCGTCAAGGACTTCCTTCGAGATGTTCAACGCCAGCAGGGCTGTCAGGACGAGGTACATCATCCCGATCATTTTCTGACGTGGTGTTTCTTTTCCTCCTGCCATGTCTCAAGGGCTTAGCTGCGACCGCCACCCATGGCGTTCAACATGTTGCCGTAGACTGTGTTGAGAGAAGCGAGGTTCTTGGCGAGCTCAGAGATGTTCTCTTTGTAAACCTTGGTGTCTTCAACAGAGTCGTTGAGGTTCTTGACGAGTTCGCCCATGCTTGCAAACAATTCTTTGTTTTGCTGCATCTGCTGAAGTTGCCCCTCGTACATGTCGTTCAAAGACGTGAGATTCTCGTTCATCTTGGCCAAGCCAGCTCCTGTGTTGGCGCCTTCTGCACTCGCTTTGACAAGACCTGTCAAACCTTGGCTGACTTCCTCGTACGTAGCACTCAAGTCATCCACGCGATTTGACGCTTTCACGAGTGCATCGCTGTATCCTTTGGTCGCAACTGAAGCGTCGGCCACTTCACCCATTTTGGAGGCTTGTTCGCCCAGATGTTTCATGCCTTCACCCAACTTGGATATGAGTTTTTCGTCAATGTTGGCTTTTGACAACATGTCGTCAAGTTGCGCGGTGGGCGCCTTAGCTCCTGGCTTCAATTGAGGATAAACACGATGCCATTCGGGTTCTTCGTGCGGTTTCTCAAACGCAGACATGAAAAAGATGAAGGCTTCGACCCCAAGGCCGACGATCAACATGTATGACGCCCCTGGAAGGTGCTCGATCTTGAAAAGTGCTCCGATGATCACGATGGCGGCTCCCCATCCGTAGAGCTTGGACATAAAGTTTTTCCACTGCTTGCTTCCTGGTTTCATGTTGCGGGTTTTGGTTTCAATCAGCTGACGCTGTGCAGGTTGGTTTTATTGTACAGACGGTGTGGTTTCAAGCCACCATCTTTGGTTAATTCCATTCTTCGGGCAAGCCAGACTTACCACGTCCGAGGTAGGACATGACGGACCTGAATCCGATGTATGACTTTGCGGTGTCACTGTATTCGTAGGTGCGTGTGCCAGTTTGACAGTAATACCCAAAATCCTTCCAACTTCCACCCCGTATGACCTTTCGTTTCATCACAGGAGGATCTTTCTCTTTAGCGTGATACGTGTAGTCAGGAGCTATGTCCCATGAGAAATCGTAAATGGATTCATCAAAGGCGGTGTTTGTCCATTCTGCGACGTTGCCGCTCATGTTGTACAGGCCGTAGTCGTTGGGGCTATATGATTCAACAGGTGCAGTGTAGGCATTGGCGTCTTCCACGTAGTCCCCGCGCATGGGCTTGAAGTTCGCCAACACGCAACCTTCTTCGTTCCGTGCATAGGGGCCACCCCAAGGGAATGGCGCAAGGTCGCGTCCGCCGCGTGCCGCGAACTCCCACTCTGCCTCGGACGGAAGGCGGAATCGTTGGACATAGGTTTCCCCATTTTGGCGCTTCCAGTCGCTCATGATTTGGGTGCGCCAGGCATTGAATGCTTTGGCTTGGCCCCACGTCACGCCCACCACGGGGTAATCATCAAAGGCAGGGTGCCAAAAGTACATTTCGGTGTAGGGCTCGTTGAACGAGTACGTTGCGTCAGAAATCCAAACCATTGTGTCCGGGTAAACATTGATGTTTTCTTCAATGATGAATTGACCACGATCTGAGTGACGTACGACACTGTGCTTTTGCCCAATGTCATTGGGTGCGCCTAGATCGTCGTTCTCGTCGTAGCCTCGTCCGACATTTGGTTTTTCATCAGGGCCCCACTCACGTTTCACAGCCGCGGCGTCCAAATTCACCCAGTAGTAGGTGTAGTTTAGTTTCCGGGAGTCGAGTTCACGGCGGTCGTAGAACTGTTCGCTTCCTTGAAGGAAAAATTCGTCATACAAGATGTCAAAGACGTCTTCGTCTTCCCAGTCAATGGGTTCTTCCCAATTCAACACAAAGCCTTTGCGGATGAATCGGTCCAATTCAACACCGCCCTCAGTCTCAGCTGTGAAATAGCGGTCGTCGTCGTTGTCGGCGAGCGTTTGCAAGTACAGCGAGTCGCGGACGTAGTTGACGAACTGACGGTATTCGTTGTTCGTGATCTCGTGGACGTCCATGTAAAACGGGGGAATGGTCACCGTCTTGGACCTTGTGTTCAGGGCGAAGGGGACGTCTTGGTCACTGGGGCCCATGGTGAAAGAGCCAAAGTGAATGTAGTTCATGCCGTACGGATTGGCTTGATCCCAATACGGACGTTTCTGAACCCCAACCAGTTCACCCTGGGGTCCCATGTAGCACGCCGTCATGAAGACGGGAGCCAAAAGGATCATCAGGAACTTTTTCATGGAGTGGATTTCTTGCGGATTGTTAGAATGGATTCAACGCTCGGAAGGCATGGTTTCGTGTGCACTTAAAGGAACCGAGGGTTGGCGTACTTGTTTTGGACAGGAGTCGTTTCAAACTTGAAAGCGTAGGAGAGGAACACCTCGTGGCTGCCGGAATTGTATGCGCTCAGGGGGCTCAACGTCGTTCCGTAAGCGTAACCAACCTTGATCACCTGCTCGCTTGAGCGGATACCGTCGTTTTGAGGCGCCAAAGTCTTTTGAACGCCAGCGGATGGCGCAAGGGCATCTCCAACGCGGTAGGTCAAGCCGCCCCAAACGAAGTTGTTCCAAAGCACATTGACGTTGACGTCGATGGCCGCGTAGGCGAGGTCCGTTTTGGCGAGCACATTGCTGCGCAAGACCAAATCGTTTCCGCTCAAGGGGTAGTCGTAACCGCCCATGAAGTAGAAGGTCCGCGCTGGAACAATGCTCAGTGAGGACATTTGGACTTCCGCCACATGGGTCATCGAGATGCCTGCATAGTATTCGTTCGGCTTGCGGAGGAACACGCCCAAATCGACGTCTGTTGATGTGCCTGAACCGTTGAGGGTGGGAATGGCGGGGTCGTTTTCCACCCCGTCGACCGCAATCCATTCGGCATTGTAGCTCTTGCTGAACAGGCTCACGTTCAAGCCAAAACTCAATTCCGCTCCGTTCGAAAGAGGCGCAAGACGGTAGGCATAACCCAGTTTGACCATCGTGTTGGATTCCTGGCCAATCTCATCTTGGTAAAGCTGCAAACCCAAGGCACCCGGAATGAAGTCAACATTGGAGTGCACGTTGAGCAGCGTGGTGACAGGACCTCCATTGAAGTTGACCCACTGGTCACGATACCAAGCGCTGACGTGTGTCAGGTCGTCTTCCCCAGCGGCGCCAATGTTGAATGCAGCGAGGTCGTTGAACCATTGTGTCATTTGTGGGTCTTGCTGCCCAAAGGCTTGAGAGACCACGAGGCACGAGAACGACAAGCAGATTGCAAGGTTGCGAATCATCTTAGTTGATTGGTTTTCAGCAGGTTGTTGCCTCAGGCGTCCGCACAGAGGTTGGCTAATATACGGATTTTCCCAATGCAGGTCGAGGACAGGCCAGTTGAGACGGAATGATGTGGTGTGCAACGTTCTCATTTCGTCATGCCAGTTTTTGAAACGTTCGCCACCAACGGTCCGGCAAAGACCCCTCAGATGCTTCCACGTATTCCGCGTGGGTGCAGGGCACGAGCAGGCTTCCTGGTGTGGATGCGCTGGCGTCAGGATGGGGCATCGGCACGTCCATCCACCAACGGTCGCTCTTGGGGCTTTTGAAAAACGCGATTTCGTGTTGTTCGCCTGGCAAATCCACCACGTAACGCAGGTAGTCTTCGACGCTGCATTTGGGGTGGTCACCTTTTTGGTTGTAAATGCCATCCAACACATGCCAAACGCCTTGGGCCACCAAATGTCCCCCTCGGCCACGGTCGTCGAGGTCTGGGTTGTGTTCGAAGAACCCCGTCGCAAGCAACCGGTCGCTCATGCCGATGTACCGGGAAAGTTGGCAAAAATGTTCAGCCGTCATGCCGTTGGGACTGGCGTGGGTTGAAGCAGGGTGGTCAGAGGCGCGTATGGAGGCGACATCCACCGTGATCAAATCTGCGTTGCGCACGACCGGTTCGATGTGCTGGATGTTTTGCAGCAGGGTTCCCAAACGGATGGCCTCAAATTGCAGACGCTCGAGGAGTTCGAGCGTGTCCGGGTCGGTCATGTAGCCTTGGTGCCCAATGTTCGCGTAATCGAAGAGGTAATTGGGCTCGTGCATCACCACCGAGTTCATGTGATTTCGGGCGCTCACGACACTCGGGTCGCCCCCAAAATCCAAACGCGGGTCGACGGTCACAAGGTTCATGGGGCGCCCCACCGACTCCAGTGCAGCGTACATCGGAATGGTCAGGTCGTGCCCGCCTCCGAGGACGATCGGGATGATGCCCATTTGGACCAATTCAGCGACGACAGATTGCACGGCTGCGTATGTGTCCTCCTCTGTGGCTCCAGATCGGATGTCTCCCAAATCCACGGTAGGCTGCCACCCTGCGGGCGGCACGAGCTGGTAAAGCCAATGCCGAATGGCGTCAGCGCCACCTGCACATCCTTCATTATCCCCAGATCTGCGGCCATCGTTCACGCCAAAAAGCGCGACGCGTGCGCCCTCCAACATCGGCTGTGCATCAAAGCGGTGGGCTTCGATGCGGTCTGCGATCCGAGCCACGCCTTCCGCGTTGGAGAAGTCCGGTGCATTCACCGGTTCGAACAAATCGAGAAATCCGTCGAGCATGTGCAGCGATTTTCAGGGGCCTTGTGGCCTTGTGGCCGCAAGGTCGCGGGCGGATGACCGACTTGAACACATGGCCCAAGACAAGCATTCACACTGGATTGTGCACGCCTGACGTAATGATTCTGAAAATCAGTTCCTTAAGACTTCTTTCGGCGTCCTCGCTTGGGCCGGTTTTTCGCCTCCTCGATGAGTTCCTGAACCCGCGCCCAGGTCAAGTCCTCCGGTTTTTCATCCTTGGGGATCTTGGCGTTCGTGCGACCGGCCTTGATGTAGGGACCATAACGGCCGTTGAGCACACGAACCGTATCGTCTTCCTCGAACACCTTGATCAGGGCTTTGGCGTCGGCCTCGAGTTTGGCCTTGATCAATTCCAAGGCGCGTTCAAGGGTGACCGTGTAGGGGTCGTCGCCTTCGTCGGCTTTGAGGGAGACAAATTTGCCGTCAAACCGAACGTAGGGGCCAAAGCGGCCAATGGCCGCCGTCACCTTCTTGCCTTCGTGCTCGCCCAACGTACGGGGAAGTTTGAACAGATCGAGGGCTTCCTCGAGTGTTAGCGTTTCGATGGATTGTCCGGGCAGGAGGGAGGCGTACTGCTTTTCCTCGTCATCGGGACCACCGATTTGAGCCATCGGGCCGTAGCGGCCAATGCGGCACAGGATTTGGCCCCCTGATTCCGGATGTACGCCCAAGATTCGCTCGCCAGAAGCACGCTCCGCATGCTCCATGGTCGTGTCGACGGTCTCTTTGAATGGGGCGTAGAATCGCTTCAGCATGGCCCGCCAGTCCAATTGGCCGCGGGCGATCACATCGAACTCACCCTCCACATCTGCGGTGAAGTTGTAATCAAGGATGTTCTCGAAGTGCTCCAACAGGAAGTCGTTCACCACGAGTCCAATGTCCGTGGGGAAAAGCTTGCCACGTTCTTGCCCCGCATTCTCTGTGGCGGTCTCTGCGGAAACGCTTGGGCCGGCCAGGGTGAGGATGCGATAGTTTCGGGGCGTTCCGTCACGGTCCTCCTTCACGACGTAGCCGCGCTTTTGCATCACGTCGATCGTCGAAGCGTAGGTCGAAGGACGGCCAATGCCCAGTTCTTCCAAACGCTTCACCAAGCTCGCTTCCGTGTAACGGGGTGGGTGCTTGCTGAACCGTTCTGTGGCCACAATGGAGTCGCGCGACATGGACTGGCCCTTCGTCATGGCAGGCAGCATGTCCTTCGTGGTTTCGTCTTGGGCGTCTTCGTCGTCGGTGCCTTCCAGGTAGAGCTTCAAAAAGCCTTCGAAGGTGATGACTTCTCCCCGTGCCACGAAGAGTTCTTCCCGTCCGGAAACCGAAATCTTCGCCACGGTTTTGTCCAATTTGGCGTCGGCCATTTGGGAGGCGAGCGTCCGCTTGTAAATCAGTTCGTAGAGTCGCTGCTCTTCGCGAGAAGCGTCAATGGTTGAAGCAGAAAGGTCCGTGGGACGAATGGCTTCGTGCGCCTCCTGTGCGCCTTTGCTTTTGGATGCGTAGGTCCGCTTGTTGGCGTACTCGGGGCCAAACGTCTTGCCAATTTCTTGCTCCGCCGCTTCCAGGGCAACGTCACTGAGGTTGGTCGAATCCGTTCGCATGTAGGTGATCCGACCAGCTTCATAAAGCCGTTGGGCCACCCCCATGGTGCGTGACACGCTGAAGCTCAGTTTGCGCGAAGCTTCTTGCTGCAAGGTCGACGTGGTGAAGGGGGCAGCGGGTTTTTTGGTCGAGGGCTTGGTCTCGATGGAAGACACCTCGTGGGAGGCCCCAGAACAGGCCTCGAGGAACGCTTGGGCTTCCGCCTCGGAGATGAAGTTCTTGTTGCATGCTGCCTTCACCACAGCGCTTCCAGTGTTGAAGTGTCCGACGACGCGAAAAGACGACTTGGCGGTGTGGCCATCGATTTCTCGTTCGCGGTCCACGATGATTCGGACGCCCACGCTTTGCACTCGGCCTGCACTCAGTGAGGGACGAATCTTGCGCCAAAGCACAGGACTCAATTCGAACCCAACGAGGCGGTCAAGGATGCGACGTGCCTGTTGGGCGTTGACCAAGTCTGCGTCCACTGTTCGTGGTGACTCGATGGCCTTCAATATGGCGGGCTTCGTGATTTCAGAAAACACGATTCGCTTGGTTTGGGCAGGCTTCAGATTGAGCGCCTCCATCAAGTGCCAACTGATCGCCTCTCCTTCGCGGTCCTCATCCGTCGCGAGCCACACGGTCTCGGCTTTCTTCGCCAGTCCCTTGAGCTCCGTCACCACCTTTTTCGACGAGGGGCTCACTTCGTATTTGGGAGCGAAGTCGTTGTCGATGTCAACGCTGTCGTTGCCCTTGGCAAGGTCTCGGATGTGCCCCATCGAAGACTTCACGACAAAGTCTTTTCCGAGGTAACCTTCAATGGTTTTGGCCTTTGCAGGCGACTCAACAATGACGAGATTCTTGGCCATGGGAGGAACGTTTGGGCGGGCAAAATAAAGACAACTTTGGGACACAGAGGTTCGCAAACGTTGCAGAAAAGGTCCTCGAACGGGGTACCCCTAAAGGGGTGACAATTTGTCAGTGCTGTACATTTGCACCATGCGAGAAGGAGATCACGTCTTGGAAGAAGGCCGTCAAGGAGAAGCCACCGTGGTGGCGGGACCGGGTTCAGGTGGACGAAAGCTGTACCTGGAGAGCTATGGCTGCCAAATGAACTTCAGCGACAGCGAAATCGTGGCAAGCATCTTGGCCGATGCCGGTTACCAAACCACGAGAGACGCCGACGACGCCGACTTGGTGCTGCTGAACACGTGTGCCATCCGGGACAACGCGGAACAACGCGTCCGCAACCGTTTGGTGCACTTCAAAGGCAACAAGGCCAAGAATCCGAGCTTGGTGGTGGGGGTGTTGGGATGCATGGCCGAGCGTTTGCGCGACAAGTTGCTGGAGGAAGAGAAGCTCGTCGATTTGGTCGTGGGCCCCGACGCATATCGGGATTTGCCCAACCTCGTGGACCAAGTGGAGGGAGGCCAAAAGGCGGTGAACGTCCTGCTCTCACGGGAAGAGACCTACGCGGAAATCAGCCCTGTCCGTCTCGACAAGGGCGGGGTGACGGCCTTCATCAGCATCATGCGCGGTTGTGACAACATGTGTTCGTTCTGCGTGGTGCCCTTCACCCGCGGTCGAGAGCGCAGCAGAGACCCCCAAAGCATTGTGCGGGAGGCCAAGGAGTTGTTCGATGCAGGCTACAGAGAAGTGACCTTGTTGGGCCAAAACGTCGACTCCTACAAATGGAACATCGACAACAAAGGGGTGGTCAAGGACGAGGGGCAACCCGTGGTCCGGTTTGCCGAACTTCTGGAAATGGTGGCCGCCGTCCATCCTGATTTGCGGGTGCGTTTCAGCACCTCGCACCCCAAGGACATGACCGACGACGTGCTCCACGCCATGTCGCGGCACGAAAACATTTGCAAGTACATCCACCTGCCGGTGCAGAGCGGTCACAGCGACGTGTTGAAGCGGATGAACCGCGGCTACACCCGCGAATGGTACCTCGATCGCATTGCAGCCATTCGGCGCATCATGCCGGGGTGCGCAATCAGCACAGACGTCATCACGGGCTTCTGCGGAGAAACGCAGGAGGAGCACGAAGCGACGCTGAGCCTGATGGACGAGGTGCGGTACGACATGGCGTTCATGTTCAAATACAGCGAACGGCCCAAGACCCTTGCGGAACGCAAATTTGAGGACGACGTGCCGGAAGATGTGAAGGGCGCCCGCCTTCAAGAGGTCATCGCCCGCCAAATGGTGCACGGAAAGGAACGGACGCAAGCCCTGGTGGGTCAGGTGCACCGCGTGCTGATTGAAGGCACGAGCAAGAAGCGCGACGATCAGTTTTTTGGGCGCACCACCCACAACACCGTGGTCGTGTTTCCCAAAGGCGATTTGCAGCCCGGGCAATACGCCAACGTCAAGACGTTTGATTCCACGCCCGTCACGTTGATGGGAGAAGTGACTGACGAACCCGCATCGCTATGACCATGGATGTGGGGGCGCTGAAACGACGTTTTGGAGTGGTGGGCACTGCGCCCGCGCTCGATCGGGCGTTGTCCGTGGCGGCACAAGTGGCGACCACCGACATCAGCGTGCTCGTGCTGGGAGAAAGTGGCACAGGAAAGGAGGTCATGCCACGCATCGTGCATCAATTCAGCGTGCGAAAGCATGGTCCATACGTGGCGGTCAACTGCGGGGCGATTCCAGAAGGGACGATTGATTCAGAGCTTTTTGGCCACGAAAAGGGGGCCTTCACAGGGGCCACCGAAACGAGAAAAGGCTACTTCGAGGAAGCGAATGGCGGTACAATCTTCCTCGATGAGGTGGCGGAATTGCCCCTCACCACGCAGGTCCGTTTGCTGCGCGTCCTCGAAACCGGCGAGTTTTTGAAGGTGGGTTCGTCCAAAGTCCAAAAAACCGACGTCCGCGTCGTTGCCGCCACCAACGTCGACTTCGACGACGCCATTTTCAAAGGACGTTTCCGCGAGGACCTGTACTACCGATTGAGTCAGGTGCCGATTCAACTCCCCCCACTCCGTGAACGGGCAGGAGACGTGCATTTGCTCTTCAGAAAATTCACCACGGACTTCAGCGAGCAGTATCGCATGCCGCCTTTGAGTTTGGACGACGAAGCCATTGAGATGCTCGAGCATTACCCATGGCCAGGGAACATCCGTCAGCTCAAGAATGTCACAGAGCAAATGAGCATCCTGGAGACAAACAGGAGAATCAACGCAGACACGTTGCTGGGGTATTTGCCCGAGACGCACCGCAGTCGCTTGCCCAGCACCACAGGGTCGTCCAATTCGGCAGAAGGCATGGATGAGCGTGAGATTTTGTACAAGGTGCTCTTCGACATGAAGGGCGACCTCAACGACCTCAAGCAATTGGTCATGTCGTTGATGAAGAACGGCGGACTTCGAGGCGGAGAGGCCGAGACCGAATTGGTTCAACGCGTCTTCCAAGACGACCTCACGGCCGGGGAAACGCAGCGCGTTCTGGCGGCCTTGCCTCAATTCGCAGGCCCTGAGGCGACAGGACCGACTCAAGATTTGCAAGACGTGGATCATCAACCGGCAGACGAAGTGGTGTTGTCCCTTCAGGATTCGGAAAAGGAGCTCATTCGGAGGGCCCTAGAAAAGCACAGAAACAAGCGGAAACACGCCGCGGAGGAACTGGGTATTTCGGAACGCACGCTGTACCGAAAAATCAAGGAATACGACCTCAAATGACCCGTTGGCTCATTGCAATCGCACTGCTGGCCACAACGGCAATTGGGTGTGGGGTCTACTCTCCCTACGGCGCCCAAACTTCAGGCGCCTCCACGTTCAGCGTTCAGGACTTTGAGCCGGCCCATCCGCTCGTCTCAACGTCCACCGCCCAAGCGCTGTCCGAAGCCCTCCGCGATCGCGTGCAGCGTCAAAGCACCTTACGATTGGTGGAAGAAGGTGAGTTGAACTTCAGCGCACGTGTGGTGGGCTGGGAAGTGCGACCCATCAACGTGCAAGGGGACGAAACCGCCGGTGCCAACCGAATCACAGTCAGCATCGTGCTCAACTACACCAACGGACTGGATGAATCGTTGAGCACAGAACGCACCTTCAGCCGTTACGTGGACCTGCCAAGCGACCAAGACGTTTTCACACAAGAGGAAGTCATCGTAGAGGAGTTGGGCGACCTTTTGTCCCAAGACATGTTCAACGCCACCCTCGGAAACTGGTGACCATGACCCCGAAGCAACTGCAGACTTGGTTGGAGAACGGGCCCAAACCTGAGGACCTCGAAGCGTTGAGAAGCGTGGTGGCCCAATACCCGTACTCCGGCCCCCTTCGCATGATGCTGGCCAAGGCCTCAGAGCTGGCTTTAGACCTCGATCGGCGCAACGATTTGCTTCGGGCCGGTGCACACGTCCCCTCGCGCAGGGCATTGTTTGCATACATGATGGGGCCCTCGTTGCTGGCCGAAGCTCGAGCCATCCACGACGAAATCGAAACGTCAGAAGAGGTTTCTGAAGAAGCCTTGGTGCAAATGGTTTGGCATTCCAAAGAGCAGGAGTCAGAAGACCAGGTGGAAGCGCCGGCCGACGCCACAGAAACGTCCGAATCCCAAGAATCTCCTGGGGAGGAGCAACGGGAAGCCATGGTGGCGGCCATCGCGTCGGTCATCGAGCGCGATGTCCAAACGTGGACGGAACAAGACGACCCCCAAGAACCACCCACGCCTGAGCCAGAAAGTGCACCCGATGCACCCGCAAGTCACGGCGTAGCCATGGTCCCTGTGAACGGCCGTGCCCAGCCACAGTCCCTGTTTGGCCAGTGGCTCCAACAGCGCGCCGCGGAGACAGGATTTGGACAACCAGAACTCGCGGAACGGGGCGCTGCTGCGCTGATCGATGCGTTTTTGGCCAAGGGCGATGTTCGGATCGGTCCAGTGCGCGAGAGCCGCGAATCCACCGAAGAATGGGCGAAACAGAGCCTCGTCGAGGATGCCAGTTTGGTCACAGAAACCATGGCCAAGCTCTACGCCCAGCAAGGCCAAATGGGTCGCGCAAGGAAAGCTTACAAGCTTCTGGCTTTGAAATACCCGGAAAAAAGTGTTTATTTTGCGGCCCAGCTGAAAAAGCTGCGTAAACCTTGAACAACTGAACATGATC
>JAOIQU010000015.1 GCA_028141885.1 Flavobacteriales bacterium
TCACGGAGACCAAAACGAAGGGCATTGTCATCGGCGTGGGCTACAAGTTTGACGACGTGCCCAACCCATTCCTGCGGACGTACGGCAAGTTGCCCATCAAGATGCTCAAGAAGACGGATTTCCTCGTTCGCTGCGACATCAACATCCGTGAAAACAGCACGGTCATCCGCAAAATGGTGGAGCAACAAAACCAAGTGACTGCCGGTCAGCGCTTGGTCTCAATCAAGTTGAGCGGCGACCTCGAGGTCAGCGACAAGATGACCCTCCGCGCGTTCTACGACCAGCAAATCAACAAGCCCAAAGTCTCGACGTCATTCGCCACCACGAACATCAGTTCAGGCATCGCGCTTCGGTTCAATTTGACGCAGTGATTTGCGCGATTCGGGGATGAACAAAATGGAGGTCGGAGTGGTACCTTCGTCGCATGAACATTCCAGACAACCTGAAGTACACCAAAGAGCACGAGTGGGTGCGTCTTGAAGGTGATGTGGCCGTCATCGGCATCACAGATTTTGCCCAGAATGAGCTGGGAGACATCGTGTTCGTCGAAGTTGAGACGGTGGACGAGACCCTGGCTGTCGACGAAGTGTTCGGCACGATTGAGGCGGTCAAGACGGTGAGTGATTTGTTCATGCCAGTGGCAGGAGAAGTGGTGGCGTTCAATGAAGGCGTGGAAGACGACCCCTCGAAGGTCAACGACGACCCGTACGGAGAAGGGTGGTTGATCAAGGCGAAGGTGAGCAACGCTGAGGACGTTGCGTCCTTACTCGACGCAGAGGGCTACAAAGCCCACATCGGCTAACCTGAAGCCGTGGGCAACGGCTTGACGCAGAGCGCTGGGCCTCGTGTGTTTGTGATGCCTTTGTTGGTCACCGCTGCGGTGGTCCTCATGCACTACCTGCCCGGGGCTGATTTGAATGCCGACGATTGGTGGGCCCAGTGGCACATGGACAAGCTGCTCCACTTGATCGCGTTTGGCATGTGGGGGCTCACCTGGGCGATCGCCTTGGCCAAACAACGAAGGCTTCAACGGGCATGGCGTCTCGAATTTGGAGTGTTGGTGGCCGCTGTGATTTTCGGCATGGTCCTTGAAGCCATTCAGGGTGCGTGGATGCCTGGTCGAACCTTTGACCTCGCGGATGTGATTGCAGACTTGGCGGGGGCGGCGTGCTCCCTGGGTCTGTTCTCGAGCATCTTTGGTCGCAGGCCGGGTAGAATCGCAAGCGATTGATTAATTTCACACCCTCAAACCCTGTCTCATGCTTCGCAGAAAGACCCCTCAAGCCGACCTGGAGAACAAACGCCCAACCTGGAGAGCGCTTGGTTTCGTGGCCTCCCTTTCCTTGATTTTGTCCGCGCTTGCTTGGACTTCATACGACGTGGCCATCACGCGGGCCATCGATTTCGAGGCCGACTTGTTGGAAGATGAGGAGATCCCCGTGAACGTGGTCACCCCACCGCCACCACCACCTCCCCCGCAGCAAACGACGGTGATTGAAATCGTTGACGACGAAGAAGAGATTGAAGAGGAACTGGAGATTGAGGACATCGAGCTTGACGAAGACACCGAGATCGAGGTCATCGAGGAGGAAGAAGATTTCGAGGAAGACACCCCGTTCATGATCGTGGAGAACATGCCGGCGTTTGGCCCTTGCACAAGTATGCGTGGTGACGAACGCCACCAGTGCACCCAAATGGAGATCATCAAGTACGTCAGCAAAAACACGAAGTACCCACCCATCGCCAAGGATGCGGGCATCCAGGGAACGGTATTCGTTTACTTCGTTGTGGGCAAAGACGGCAAAGTGCGAGATGTGAAGGTCCTTCGCGAAGTGGACCCACGTCTAGACAAAGAAGCTCAACGCGTGGTGGAAAGCTTGCCCAAGTTTGAGCCTGGTCAGCAGCGCGGAAAGTCGGTTTCTGTGCAGTACACCATTCCTGTGAAGTTCATCATCAGGTAATGGTGAACCACGAAATCCCGTCGAACCAACCGTCGACGGCCAGCAACGTATAGACAGCAAAGAGGAATGCCCCCCAAGGCATTCCTCTTTTTGCGTACAGGAAGATGCTCACGACATCGATGACCATCCAGTACAGCCAATTTGCGGGATCGCCTTGAATCATCCACCAGGTCCCCACAATGCTGAACACGGTGGTGAAAGCATCTAGGACGGGCATGGAGCTGCCGCGACGTTTGAGGAACGGCACAGTCAATCCCCAGCAAACAACACCCAACGCCAATCCGAGAATGTGGGCGCCCAAACCATGGTGTTGGGGGGTCCAATCTCCCTGGCCTACGAGCCATGCGCCCACTCCTGCCATGACGAGATAAAATCCGTGCAACGCGGTCTCGGCTTGCAGGTTGCGTTGCCAACATGCCCACCCCAAAGCCACCGCACCCAGTGCGGCGAAGGCATAGCCAAGCGGCAACGTCCCGTTGAGGTACAACCAAGTGTAGGCCAGGTTGAATGCGACGCCAATCCCTTCCGAAAACCTCACCATGGCCATTGCGACAAGATGGATTCCAGCCTGGCCTCTGGGGTGTCGCCTTGAGCCACGAGGTGCGGACGCAGGGTCAGGTGTGCTCGGTATTTCGCCTCCAGCGCGAGGCGGTCTTCCAACTTGGGCAGGGTGCGTAAGGGGTCTTCTTCCCAATCTTCGAGACAGGGGCACAGGATATGGAGGTCGACCCGAGGTTCTGGGGGCAGAAGGGGGTGCCAGCTGAAGTCCATGGTGGTTTCGGCCCACAAGCGCAGCACCAGGTCTCCGGTGTCGCAAATGACACCTGAATGGGTGTAGCGGGCGTCGGCTGCCATTTGGGTTTGCATGTCGTGCAACTCATCAAACGTGCCTTCTGTGACCGCCCCAGACCGCACATCTGGATGCGTTCGCGCGGCTTCAGGGACCCAGGCCCACCCCAGCTGCTCGGCCAGCATGGTCGACAACGTGGTTTTGCCGGAACATTCAACCCCGGTGACCACGACCCTTCTGAACGGATTGGACAGATTCATTGTCTTCGGTCTGTGGGGTACGATGAAAACCCTGTGTCGAACTTGCAATTGCAAGGTTGGGATATGTTCAACTGAACCTCTGGTAACAGCTCTTTAAGCATCTCTTGCTCGTCCACGGTCATTTCATTGTGCAGCAGGTCGAGCACCTTCAAGTCGGGCAAATCCCCAAGCGAAGCTGGAAAGGACGCAAGCACGTTGCCCCACAGGCTCAAGTACTTGAGGCCCTGCATGTGATCGATGTCCAGGGGGATGCCCCTGAGGTAATTTTCGCCAATGCTCAGTTGTTCCAGTTGTGGCATGCTCAGGAGCACCTCTGGAAAATCGTCAAATCGGTTGTGGTCGAGAATCAAGGCTTGGAGTTGTCCCATTTGGGGCAGCCAATCCGGCAGGTCTCGCAGGCGATTGCGATTCAACAGGAGATAGCGCAGGTCCTTGAATTGCTGCAGCCCGTCGGGCAAGGATTTCAGCCTGTTTCGCGACAAGTCAATCGCCAGCACGAGTTCCCCATTGGACATGGCCATCTGCGCCTCTTGCACGCTGTCATGCCAAACCAAATCCGCAGGGGTGTTTTGCACCACGTCTCTGCGCGCTTGCCCCATGGCCTTGAATGGCACCGACATGCATGTCAGCGCCAGGAGAACCAGGCAGGGGATGGTGGTGAGGAACAAATGACGAGGCGCGTTCATCCGGACTTGGAAATTACATCTCGAAGACAAAACTTCGCCGCTCAAAGTCCACCAGGTTGGCAGCCAGCAAGCAAAATGCGGGCTTTTGTTCGGTCTAAATGCAGGGCCTCAATCAATTCCTCTTGCGAAGCAAACTTCACTTCACCCCTCATCCATTGCACCCAGCGCAAATGAAGCAACTGCCCATACCAATCTCCTTCTCCGTCGATGACGTGCACCTCCAGGGTGGTTTCACCGCGATCCGAGACCGTCGGACGTTGACCCACGTTGGCCATGGCAGGCCGCCAGATGCCATCCGGGGTTTGACACCAAACGGCGTAGACTCCTCGAGATGGCAACAGTTTGAGGGTGTCTTCAACGTCCAAGTTGGCAGTAGGGAATCCCAACTCGCGCCCCAAAGCGTCCCCTTGCACAACCCTTCCAGTGGTGGGGAAGGGGGCACCGAGCCAAAGGTTGGCTTCAGAAACGTTGCCAGCCCTCAGTGCTTCGCGCACCTTGGTGGAACTCACTCGAACATCCTCCACGCGATGAGCGTCCAGAGCTTCGACTTCGAAACCCAAAGCCTCGCCCAAGGTTTTGAGGGTGGAGAAGTCTCCGCCGCGATTCCGTCCGAAGCGGTGATCGTCCCCAATGACCACGGCGACGGGCTTGATGCAGTCGCCCATCAGTGTTTTCGCATATTCCCATGGCGTCATTCGCGCCAGGCTGAGTGTGAAGGGATGCAGGACCACGTTGTCAAGCCCAGCTGACTCGAGCAGGGCAAGGCGTTCATCCAGGGTGTTCAAAAGTTCTAGCCCGTGGTGCTCCGGGTCCAATACGGTCCGGGGGTGAGGGTGGAAACTGAGCAGGGTGGTGGAGGCATCGTGACGCTGTGCAACCTCCCGCAGTTGCTGCAACACAGCGCGATGACCTGCGTGAACACCATCGAAGGTTCCGACGGTCAGAACCGTGGGTTTCGCTCCTTGGACATGGCTGGGGAAATCAGAGGCGTGGTGATGCACTCGCACTGTGCAAAGTTAGGTGCGGAATTTCGAGGTGAACGAACTATTTTTGTGCTCGATTTCACACGCAAACCAGATCCATGTCTGCACAAGGAACCATTGCCCAAGTCATCGGCCCCGTCGTTGACATCCGCTTCCCCCAGGGGGTTGCACTTCCCAAAATCCTCGACGCCCTCGTGGTAGAGCGCGCTGAAGGGAACTTGATTCTCGAAACCCAAAAGCACATCGGTGAGGACACCGTCCGCGCCATCGCGATGGAAGCGACGGAAGGTTTGAGCCGCGGCATGGCGGTCCAAGCAACCGGCACGGGCATCACCATGCCGACTGGTGAGGGCATCAAGGGTGGCCTGTTCAACGTGGTGGGTCAAGCCATCGACGGCATCGACGGCCGATCGTTTGGCGAGGGCCGTTCCATTCACCAGGCTCCTCCCAAGTTTGAGGACTTGAGCACATCGACGGACGTCTTGTTCACGGGCATCAAGGTGATCGACTTGATTGAGCCTTACGCCAAAGGGGGTAAGATTGGTTTGTTCGGTGGTGCAGGTGTGGGCAAGACGGTCTTGATCATGGAGCTCATCAACAACATCGCCAAGGGATACGAAGGCATCTCTGTGTTTGCTGGCGTGGGTGAGCGCACACGCGAAGGAAACGACCTGTTGCGCGAGATGATTGAGTCTGGCGTCATCAAGTATGGTGAGGCGTTTGTGGAAAGCATGGAAGCAGGCGGTTGGGACCTGACCAAGGTGGACAACAAGGAGCTTCAGAAGAGCCAGGCCACATTGGTGTTTGGCCAAATGAACGAGCCTCCAGGTGCACGTGCACGTGTGGCATTGTCTGGTTTGACCGTGGCGGAGTACTTCCGCGACGGAGACGAGCAAAGCGGCGGCCGTGACATCCTATTCTTCATTGACAACATCTTCCGTTTCACCCAGGCCGGTTCAGAGGTGTCCGCACTTCTCGGTCGTATGCCTTCGGCGGTGGGTTACCAGCCTACCCTCGCGACGGAAATGGGTGCGATGCAGGAGCGCATCACCTCCACCAAGCGTGGTTCGATCACGTCAGTGCAAGCCGTTTACGTCCCTGCGGATGACTTGACTGACCCGGCACCTGCCACGACGTTCGCCCACTTGGACGCGACAACGGTTTTGTCTCGTAAGATTGCTTCACTTGGCATTTACCCAGCGGTGGATCCGCTCGACAGCACGAGCCGAATCTTGACCCCCGACGTGGTGGGCAAGGAGCACTACGACACCGCAGAGCGCGTGAAGGAGACCCTCCAGCGATACAAGGAGCTCCAGGACATCATCGCCATCCTCGGCATGGACGAATTGAGCGAAGAAGACAAGCAGACGGTGAACCGCGCACGCCGCATCAGCCGTTTCCTTTCTCAGCCTTTCCACGTGGCCGAGCAGTTCACGGGCATCCCTGGCGTCCTCGTTCCCATCGAGGACACAATCAAGGGTTTCAACATGATTTTGAACGGTGAACTCGACCAGTACCCAGAAGCGGCCTTCAACTTGAAGGGCAACATCGAGGAGGTCATCGAGGCCGGCGAAAAGATGTTGGCTGAAGCCTAATGGTCATGACGGTTGACATCCTCACACCCGACACCACATTGTTCTCTGGAGAGGCCACGTTCGTAGGCTTGCCAGGTTCAGATGGAAGTTTGGGCATTTTGAACAATCACGCTCCCTTGGTGACCACACTCAAGGCGGGACAAGTGGTGGTGCGCGCCAAAGGCGGTGAACAAACGTTCGACGTCAATGGCGGCAGTGTGGAAGTGCTCAACAATGTGGTGACGGTTCTCGCAGAGTAAGGCGACATCACATCGCAACGCAAACAACGCGGCCCTCGGGTCGCGTTGTTTCGTTTGGGGAAAAGCCTGCCGTGACCCTTAAGGGTGGTGGTAGGGCTCGCCTTTGAGGATGGTGTGGGCGCGGTAGAGCTGTTCAGCCGCGCAGATGCGGATGAGCTCGTGTGGGAAGGTGAGCTTGCTCAGGGACCACGTGCCGTGGGCTTTGGCGCGCAGGGAAGGGTCAAACCCGTAGGGACCGCCAATGAGAAAGGCCGTGTGGCGCAGGCCCCTGTTCATCAATCCTTGCAGGTGTTTGGACAATGCGATGGAGCCCATTTGCGGGCCGTGTTCGTCGAGGAGGATGAGGTGGTCGACACCTTGAAGGTGTTTGTCGGCCACGGCAGCCTCCTCTTTCATCATGCGGGCGGGATCGGCTTTGGCGTGCTTGCCTTTCAGGTTGGGCGTCTCGATGTACTGGTATTTGGTGTAGCGCGAGAGCCGTTTGTTGTACATCTCCACCCCGTCCTTGACCCAGGGTTGGGAAGTGGCGCCAATGGCAATCAAACTCAATTGCATGCCGCAAAGGTAGGACGGGTATCTTCGCGGCATGATGGATGAGCAGATGTTGCGCATACTAGATTGGGCGCTGGCAGAGGATTTGGGCCGCGGCGATTGCACGTCGAATTCAAGTGTGCCCGCCACGCTGGAACACGAGGGGTTCATTTTGGCCAAAGAGGCCGGTGTTGTCGCCGGCATTGAGGTGGCGCGTGAAGTGTTCAATCGTGTGGATCCAGACGTGGTCTTCGAGGCCAAGGTGGCCGACGGCGATGCGGTGGAGGTGGGCGACGTTGTGATCCGCATTCATGGCAATGCACGAAGCATTCTGGCTTCAGAGCGGCTCGCCCTCAATTTCATGCAGCGCATGAGCGGCGTGGCGACCACGACGCGCAAAGCCATGGACGTGCTCGCAGGTACGCCGACCCGGGTTTTGGACACCCGCAAAACCACACCTGGATTGCGCGCCTTTGAAAAGTGGGGCGTGCGTTTGGGTGGGGGCGTCAACCACCGCATGGGGCTGTACGACATGATTTTGATCAAGGACAACCACGTGGACTACGCGGGAAGCATGACTGCAGCCCTTGTGGGCGTTCAAGCGTATTTCGAAGGGGGAGAGCCTCGGGTGCCTGTGGTGGTTGAGGTGCGTTCGATGGCTGAATTGAACGAAGCCTTGGCGGCGTCTGAGGCCGAGGGCTTGAAGCTCGAGCGCTTGCTGCTCGACAACTTCTCACCTACCCAAGTCAAGGAGGCCGTGGCCCATGTGGCAGGTCGCCTGACCTTGGAGGCTTCTGGCGGCATCGACTTGAGCAACTTGAGGGCCTATGGCGAGGCAGGCGTGGATTTTGTGTCGATGGGTGCGCTGACACACAGCGTCAAGAGCTTGGATTTGTCGTTGAAAACCACTTCCACTTTGCAAGGATGAGTCTGCCAAACGGTCCATTCTTTCAATGGTTGGCTGGACGCCTTTTGGTGCATCGGGCGCAGTCGTTTTTGCGCACGCTTCAACCTTGGGGCCAAGAAGGCATGAACGTCTACGACGTGCTGCGGTTCTTTTTGGTCGGTTTGATGAACGGGGCCGTTGCGACCCGGGCTGCAGCCATTTCGTTCCGCTTGTTTTTGGCCTTTTTCCCGGCGGTGATTTTTGTGCTGAGTGTGCTCCCGCACACGCCTCTGGAAACGGAAGCGGTCATGGATGCGCTGCGGTTGCTGTTTCCAGGAGACACGGTCAGCCTGTTCGAACAAACGGTTGAAGATTTGCTCGGCAAGACCCAGGGCGCATTGCTCTCGGTTGGTTTTGTGCTGACACTCTACTACGCGTCGAGCAGCGTGCACGCCGTGTTGTCAGGCTTCAATGAAAGTGCATTGTTGGACCAAAAAGGCAACCCTTGGCTCATTCGCATCTGGTCCATGTTCCTCCTTGTGTTGCTCGTGGTGTTGCTCGGCGTTGCGGTCCTGCTCATCGGTTTCAGTGGAGACTTGCTCGATTGGATGTCCTCCAAGAATTGGCTCCCGGGAGAGTCCTTGTTTTGGTTCAACATGGCGCGTTGGGTCGGGGCGGTGCTGTTGATCTACAGTTCGGTGACGCTTCTGTACAACGTGGGGCATTGGGACCGACTGAAGTGGAGAACGGCCACGCCTGGGGCGGCCATGACGACCCTGCTGACGGTCCTGCTTTCCGTAGGATTCAGTTTCTTCATCGCCCAACTGAACACGTACAATCGGCTCTACGGTTCGCTCGGGACGTTGATGCTCCTGCTGGTTTGGGTCAACGCCAACAGTGCGGTGTTGTTGGTGGGGTTTGAATTGGATGCGAGCATCGAAAAGGCCCGTCGTCAAGCGCAGGAAAAGTTTTCAGGCTCCGCCACTTGAGCAACTTGCCAGGATGGACGAAGAGGTGAAGCGCCTCTGAACTACATTGCCCCCTATGAAGCAGTTCCTATCCTTAGGTTTGGCCTTGGTGCTCGGCATGGGCGCCGCATGGGCTCAAAGCAACCTCTTGCTCGGCAAGTGGAAGACCAAAGACGACGAAACCGGTCGCATCAAAAGCATTGTTGAAATCACCGAGCGCGATGGCATTTACTACGGCGAGGTGGTGGAGTTGTTCAGGCTTCCTGATGAGGACCAAGACCCGCATTGCGACAAGTGTGAGGACGACCGCAAAGACCAACGCGTCTTGGGCATGGAGATTGTCCGGGACATGAAGGCCAAAAAAGACCTTGAGTGGGGCAAAGGCACCATCTGCGACCCCAAGAAGGGCAGCGTGTACGATTGCGAAATGTGGTTCGAAGAGGACGACCTCAACACCCTGAAGGTGCGTGGCTACATCTTGTTTTTGTTCCGCAACCAAGAGTGGTACCGCGTGGTGGACTGACCGTCACCCAACCCCATTGCCAAAGCGCTTGCTCAACTTCTGGGCAGGCGCTTTTGGATTTCGGCGGTGAGTTCGGGCAATCCACCCATGGCCCAGCTTCCGACCAGCACAATGCTTCCCGCCACCCCGCCTGTGAGCAACGCGTAAATGATTTGCCACATGGGTGCCGCGGTCAAAACGATTTGAGGAAGGTGCAGGAACAAGCCGGCACTGCCCACCGCAACCGACAAGATGAGCACACCGATCCAATGAGACGTGAACGGGTGGATGCGGAAGAGGCGCCACATGAGGCTGGTTCGCCACCCCATGTTCCAGATGCCCGTCAGTCCTGTGGCCAGCGCGGCTCCCTCAATGCCCCAACCGAACCAGGACATGAACACGTAGTTTGAGGCCACGGTCATCAAGACGAGGCCCAGATTGATGGGCAAGTAAAGTTTGTAACGAGATGAAAATTGAAGAATGGGTCCTGCGATCCCACCTGAAGCCTCTGCGGCAAACGCCAACCCCACGGCCAGCACAACCCATTTCAATCCCTGATACGTTTCAGGCAGGGCCAAATCCAATGCGGGCATCCCCGTCAGAATGGCGACCAACAAGGCGGCTGTGACCGTCAATTGCACCCGGGCAGATTGCTGCAGTTCTGGCTGGCATTGTTCCGGTCCTCGATTCTGCACCGCCTTGGAGGTGAGGGATTGCAGAATGGGGGACATGGCCCTCACCGGCATCGACACGACTGTGGCAATGAAGAAGGCAAAGGTGTAGCGGGGCACCAAGGCAAGCCCCAAGAATCCCCCTACCATCACAAAGTCCAAGTTCTTGGCCACCACGCGTGCGCCGTTGTTCAGCAGGGAAAACAGGCTGTATTCCATGAACGGCGCCAAGTCTTCCTTGAATTGAGGTTTGGCCAACGTTGCACGCGAGCTCCAAGCTTCTGCCAGCATCATCAATACGGCGGCAGCGTAACTGTAAAGGAACCATTTGAAGAACGTCTCAAAAGGCATCCATCCTTGCAAGTACACCAGCGCCAAGGCCAAATACGAGCCCTTCAACCAAACTTCTTGAACGAAGGTGATCACCACCGTTCGAAGGCGATGCGTCAAGACAGCTCGCAGCAGCAACATCGCCGTGTAGGCAGCGGCCATGAACAGAAATGCCCCGACCCTTCCTTGCAAAAGGTACCCAGCGTCCGCATCCAAGGCAAGCAACAGGTCGTCACCGGCGAACGTCGAAAGCAATCCGGCCAGCGCCAACGCAATGGCGGGGAGCAAGCAGAGCGTGGTGAGCATGGAGGCTTCGCGGCGTCCATCTTTCGCTGAGGGCAAAAACCGCAAGATGGCGCTGGGCGTGCCCAAGGCGAGCACTTGGGCCAAAATGGTGCCCCAAGCGGTGAGGATGCGTAACAGTCCCCACCCTTCCTCGAAGCCTTCGAACGCCTTGGGCAGGACAAACATCGTGTTGACGGCGCCCAACAATAGGCCCGTGACCAAGATCACAGCGTTCCGTGAGGATTGTTTGGCGACGATTCCCATGAGTCAGAATGAGTAGGATTCAACGGGGTCCAAGACGACACAGTGTTCGCAATACTTGGCGTCGGAGGCATGCGCCAGTTCATGGCCCACGGCAGCGAAGGCCTCCAATTGCTTCGCAAGCCATTGGATGAACGTATCGGCGTGATGCGGCTTGATCAACGATTCGCCGTCGATCTCAAGCGAGAGCAACCCCTCGCGAACGTTTCGTCCAGAGCGAATGGCGGCGAGCACGCCACGCTCGCGGGCCTCAGGACTGAGTGTGGCCAAAACCATCGTGGCATAGACCACCAATTGCAATGCCTTCGATTTGTCGCCGCTTTCCAGTTGGGCGGTCCAATCGTCTTTCAGGCGAAGCTCCTTGGCCTCGACCTTTCCGGTTTTGTAGTCCACCACGCGTGGGATGCCCGCCACCTCTTCCCGTCGATCTGCGAAACCGCGCAACGCCAAGTCGCCCGCAGAAGTGCCAGGGTGCCGAGACTTCAGCTCCTGTTCGAGTTCGACGATGAACGGCGCGGGGGCACCGCTTGTGAGTTCCACGCGTTCCTGACGCAGGAATTTTTTCAGCGTACTTCGCGCAATTTCCAGTTGCAACACATTCTCTCCTCGTTTGACCAAGGAGGCGTTGTACACGTCTTCCAGCGCCTGGGTGAGCAAATCGTCGAGCGCGCTTCGAACCTTGTCCAAATGGTGCACCTCCAACAGTTGACCTTCTGCCTCTGACAACCCATGTTCCATGACCCAGTGCACCACGCTTCCCAAGGTGCTGGCCTCCATGGCGTTTTGCATCTCCGTGGCCTCGCCCATTTGGTACAGATACCGATAGGCAAAATTCCGAGGGCATTGCAACATGGTGTTGATTGCGGATGGAGACATGCCTTGCGAGGACCACTCTGCCAGCCTCTTTCTCATTTTGTCGGTCACAGCCATGTCGGGGACCTCAGGTCTGACCTCAGGCAAAGGCAATTGATGCCTGATGTGTTCCACCTGGAGGTAGGGCTGTCCTTGCTCGTCGTGGAATGATCCCTCGAGTTGCATGAGGTAGCGAGAGGGTTCGCCGCCGTCTTTTTTGTCCGCGGCGCCGCGATAGAGCAAGTGAACCTCCTTCGAGCGTTGCATCAAGCGATGGAGCAAGTAGGCGTAACGCGCCTCACGTTCCCGCGGACCAGGCATGCGAAGGGCGTGCCGCAAATCGAGGGGCAGGAAGCTGTCTGGTATGGACGTTTGCGGTACGGTGCCCTCGTTCATGTCCAGCACGAACACCCGTTCGAAGTCCAGTGCGCGTGTCTCCGTCAGTCCCATCACCTGAAGGCCTTGATTGGGCTCGCCGAGGAGATCGATGCGCTCATTTCGCAGCAAGCGTTTGGCCATGTGTCGAACTTCTTGGGCTGTGGTCAGCGGCCCGTGTGCGTGCTGCAGCCGTTCGAGCACAGCCACCACCGTACGGAACCGCCGCCAGCCTGCAGAAATCCAAGGCACTTCTCGTGCGTGGTCCTCCGCTGAGCTTTCATCTTTCCTGGAAACCTCTTTCGGTTGGGCTTCCATGCGCCCTTCCAAGTCGAGGGCCCAAACGGACAATGCACGCAAAAATCCATCCGCATCCGTGGTTTTCAGAGAGGCCAGAGCGTTTAGCACGTCGGCCCATGCGTCGGCTCCAAGTTCTCGAAAATCCTCAGCCTTCACCCAGGCGCGATGTGCCTTGGCCAGGCGATGAATCGCCCTTCCTGATTGAGGTCGAGAGGCGCCGCCTTGCATGACGTGCAGCATGACCGGATGGGCATGAAGGGCTTGGACTTGCTCCAATCGCCATCCTGTGCCTTGGGTTTCAAGCATCCCAAAAATGTGGTCCACGAACGACACCACTGGGGTTTCGTGAAGTGCCACGCCCATCGTGACGTTGATGCCATTTGCCTGGGCGGGCAGGGACTGGAGGACGGTGCCTAAGCTGCTACCATCAGGAAGCACCACCAAGGTGCGATCCAATTCCTCTGGAGAGTACGTGGCCAAGACATTGCGGACATATTGGGCTTGACTCACAGCCGAGGAACATGCGACGGCCTGAACCCGAGGGGGGGACGTGGCAATGCCTTGGCGGGGGAACGATGCAGCGGTGCCCCGGTATTTGCGGATGAACAGGCCGGCCTCGTTGTGAACGTCGTCCACGTAGCTCGCGTCGCCGTCCCAAATCAGCGTCAACGCCCCCGTTTTGTGCCAGTGTTGAAGGCAAGTCCATTCGGCCTTGCTCATGGTGGCCAAACCCGCCGCCATCACGTGGTCTGCATCAAGCCGGCCCTCTCCTTCAGCCACCCGCCGCGTCAGGTGCGCCCTTGTGGCCATGCCATCTTGCTTCAGCGCTTCGTTCAATTGGGCATACAAAGAGGGCAAACGGCGCCATTGGCGCTCAAACGCTTTTTGGTCTTCAGACCAAGGGGCTTCTCCAAAGCTCCAATCTTCAATGCCTTGGATGTCGGCCAAATTTTGGAACACTTCACCCACATCCGCCAACTCGTGATCGACGGCGGCAAAGTCCGAGAGCACCACGGTGGCCCAGGGCACAAAACGGTCGAAGGTCAGTTCAGGTTGTTCCGCATGCACCAACTGGTAGAACCTCGCCATCACCTCGAGTGGATCCGCAGCGGTGAACGGAGACGATTCTTCCACGAATCCTGAAAGGGCGTGGAATGAGGGGAACCTCACCGGCGCGGTCAATCGTTTCCCCAAAGCGTGTCGCAGCTTCGTCATCACACGGTGACTTGGGACCACCACAGCAAGGCGGTGCAGGGCCCCTTGTTCGCACAGGGGATGTGCCAAGATGGTTTCCAAGACTTCGTCGAGGAACGTGGGGTCGAGCAGGGTGGGAGAAGCGTCGCGTCGAGTGTGGCTCATCAGCCCCTCAAGGTAAACCCATTCGTCACGAATGTCCACAATTCACTGCGTCCCTCTTTGGTGCCAATGGCACGGCGCAATTCGCGCCAAATCGACCGCGGCTCTGGTGAGTCAGTTTTGGCAGGAGACGCAGTGGGTTTTGGCTGCGGTGCGGGTCGTTCGTTGAAGGCCGGCGCATTCGACTCAGGATCGATCCCGTGCTCGTTCAAAATGCCCAGCAATTCGTCGCTGACACGGTATCGCTCCTTAGCTTGTTCCTGATAACCCAACTGTTCTTCCAGCAACCCGAGGTTGTTCCACGTCACGGCATCGTCTGGGTCCAATTCGAGGGCCTTTTTGTAATCTTCAATGGCACCGCGGATGTCCCCAGAGGCTTGTTTCATCCAGCCGCGAGAACTGTACCGATAGCTGTAATCGGGTTGCGTGTCGGCGGCTTGGTTGAGCCATGACAATGCAGCTTCTTTCTCCCCACAATGAAAATGGCAGACGGCACGATCGTGCATGGCGTCCGGATCGAGGCTTGCCTGTTCTTCAGATTCCCTCCACCACATTTTCCACGCCTCAAGCGCTCGGCCCCAATCCCCGTCCTTCATGGCTTGTTCAGCCAGGCGTTTGGACGCGGAGTTGTCAGCGTTGGTGTTGTGAGAAGCTTTCATGTCAGCTGCAATGGAAATGTAAAATTGCAGCAACTTGGTCACATGCAGTATCCTGTGTACCTCCAATTGACAGGAACCGAGAACGTGTATGCCGTTCAAGGTCCGGACCGTTTTTGGGAGTGCGCGCAGGTGGGAGGCCAAATCGCACGCCACGACATTGTGGCCAACACCTGGCCCGAACGTCAACGCATCCTAGACATGGTTGCCGACGATGGGCCGTGGGAAAGAATCGACCGCGCCATGTTTTTCGCGAAATGGAATCGTGAACCTTTCGACATGTCTTCCGAAGCCTTTCAACTAGAGTCGAATGTGGAATTGGCCGGCCACACGACGTTTGGCATCCCCGCCAAAGCAAGGTGGTTTGCCGAGGTGGCTTCGGTCGAAGCATTGAGGCAAGCCTTGGATTGGGCGAAGGAGCGCAACCTCGAGGTGCTCGTGCTTGGTGGGGGGAGCAACATGCTTTTTCACGGTGACGTCGAGGCGCTGGTGGTCCAAATCCTGATCCGCGGCCTGGAGGTGGTCTCCGACGATGGCAGGCACATTCGCGTGTCTGTCGGCGCAGGTGAGGTGTGGCACGACTTCGTCATGCAGACCTTGGACAAGGGGTGGGGAGGACTGGAAAATTTGTCCCTCATTCCCGGCAGCGTTGGTGCGAGTCCCATGCAGAACATCGGCGCGTACGGCGTGGAAATCAAAGACCATTTTGCATGGCTGGATGCGGTGCGACTGTCCGACGGCGCACTGCAACGATTCACGAAAGAAGACTGCGCGTTTGGGTATCGTGAGAGCGTGTTCAAACGGGCGGAGAAGGGCAAGTGGATCTTGGTGCGGGTGGCGTTCGATTTGGACCGAGAGAGTCCGTTGCGGATGGGGTATGGTGCCATCGAGCAAGAGCTGGCCTCAATTCCGGCTGAACGGAGGACGCACAAGGATGTGAGCGATGCTGTCATTCGGATCCGTCAATCCAAGTTGCCGGACCCGCGTGAAATCGGAAATGCCGGGTCGTTCTTCAAGAACCCCACCGTACCTGAAGAAAAGGCCACCGCCTTGGCTTCGACCTATCCAGACATGCCGCAATACCCCCAACCGTCAGGTCAGGTCAAACTTGCAGCCGGTTGGCTCATTGAACAAGCGGGATGGAAAGGGCACAACCGTGAAACGCACGGCGTGCATGACAGGCAAGCCCTGGTCCTTGTGCACCACGGCGGTGCCACGGGAAAAGAGGTGTGGGCCTTGGCCCAAGACATCATGGCCTCGGTTCAATCCACCTTTGGGGTCACGTTGGAACCCGAGGTGAACCAAATCGGACTGGAGGCCTGAAGTCTTAGCTCAATACTCCACACACGGGTGGTAGGGCGGACGCGGATCGCGTCGGCGCGAGACGTCCCACAAGTACTTCAAGCTGATTTCGTGAGATCCGGCTGAGCCAAGTGCCCCCAAACGGTTCAGTGCCACGTCGTAGCTGTATCCCATTTTGAGGTCGCGGCTGCCAAACCCAAACACGAAGCTCAACGCGTCCACGTCCAGCGAGCCGTCGGCCGCTTTTTGGACGGGGATGCCGCGGTACCAAACGCCGAGGGTCATCACCGAGAGGTCGTAGTACGCGCCCATGTCAAGCTGGTTGCGGTCCCCTTGCTGGACGTACTTCCAAGACCACACCACATCGCGACTCAGGCGACCCTTGGGGCCGTGGACGAGTTGGATGCGCGCACCACCGTGCACGGTGTAGAGGATGGACAACTTTTCCGGCAGCGCAGGGTTCAAGCTGGCGTTGGGCGACAGCAGGTGATTGGCGGACATGCCCAGCCACGTGCGTCTGGAGAGCAGCATGAATCCCGCCCCCATGTCCAAATAATTCCGCCCCCTGTCTGTGGGTGTTTCGACCGACATGGCCGCGTTGTCCCGGAGGAGTTGATCCATGAAAACGAGGTTGTCAAAATCAATACTCCGCGCACCGAAGCCCAATTGCATGCCCGACCGCAAGTTCAACTTGCGATTCAATCGAAGGTTGTGCGCGGCTTGCCCCATGAACTGGAAGCGGCTCAATGCGCCCGCGCCAGCTTGTTCGTTGCTGACCAGGAAGCCGTAGCCGATGCGTTTGTCCAGTGTGGGGCGGTCGTAGGCCAAATGGAATCCCGTGAAGGCCTGCGGCAGTGCGGTCCATTGCGTTCGGTAGATCGACGCCAAGCGGGCTTTTCCGGACACTCCGGCGTAGGCCGGGTTGATGGATGTCGGGGCCGCATTGAATTGCGTGAACTGTTGGTCCTGAGCGAACGCCGTCAAGGCGAGCCCGAAGAAAAACAGGCCCGTTGCCAAGGACAGAGCGCCCCGAAGATTCGTGTTTGAAAACAAACGCATGCTCCCCCTTACGGGAGTTCGCCCGCTGGAGTTACATCACCGGGCCAACAAAGTCACGTTGCCGACTTGCTGCATGCTTTCGCCGTTGCTCAACGTGGCCGATGCTTTCCATGCGTAGACATCGGTGGGGGCCAGTTTTCCGTTGATGTAGCCGTCCCATCCGACATTCACGTCGTCGCTGTAAAAGACCATCTCACCCCACTTGGTGAAGATCATCAGTTCGTAATCCTCAACGCCTGCGTGGAGAGGGTAGAACACGTCGTTGTTGTAGCTCGTGCGGTCGTAGAACCCTCCACTTGGACCTGAAGCGCTCGGGGTGAATGCGGTGGGGAACACCAACAATCCGCCTTCTTCGGCCAAAACGCCTTCCTCGAGCACATACGTGGTCTGACAACCCCATTCGTTGTTGGCGGTGAGGCTGATGTCGTACAGCCCCGCGACGTCGTATTCGTGGACAGGAGTTTCCAAGTCGCTGGTCGCTCCATCCCCGAAGTCCCACACGTAGCTTGTGGCATTGTCTGACAAATTCACAAAGTACACCGGCTGTCCAGGCGCGGTGACACGGGTGGGGCTGAGGGAGAAGGCCGCGTCCGCGGTGGGGTAGACCTCCACCACTGCGGTTTGGACTTCAATCAATTCCGTGCCATCGTACCCTTCTACGTACAACGTCACGTCGTAGATGCCCGGTTCGTTGAACACGTGAACGGGATGTTCCTCGGTGCGGATTGAGCCGTCGGAGAATTCCCAGCGGTACTGGCTGGCGTACGTGCTGGCATTGTCGAACGAGACCGTCAAAGGCGCGCAACCCGATCCTTCTCCTGAAAAGCCAATGGTGGGGGTGGGGGCCAAAATTTGGACTGCCGACGACGCCACAGAAGTACACGTGCCGTTGCTCACCTCCAAATTGACGTTGAAGGTTCCCCACCCTTCGTACACATGCGTTCCCGGTTGGACGTCATGGCTGATCTGCCCGTCGCCAAATGACCACAAGTGGTCTGCGTTGGCCACAGCGGTCGAGGTGTTGGTGAACTCGAACGTGGATTCTGGGAAGGTCAATTGCACCTCGTCGCTGACAAAATCAGCTTGGGGCGTGTCGAACACCTGAATCACGACCTCCGAGGTGTCGTGGCAGCCATGCACAGAGTGCGCGACCAAGGCCACGGTGTATGTGGTGTCTTGTCCAGGAGCGTTGAGGAACGTGTGCGTCGCTTGGTTCGTGGTGGACAAAGTGCCATCTCCGAAATCCCAATCGTAGTGGGTTGCGCCTTCACTCGTGTTGAGGAACGACACCTCGAGAGGTCCACATCCCGAGGTGTTTCCCTGGAAATTGGCCTCGACCTGGGGCAAGACTTCGATCAAGACCATGTCTTCAGTGCTGCAACCGGCACTTGAGCTGACTGTCAGCACAGCGGGGTAAGTCGCAGGCTCAGAGGACGCGTTGTAGTAAGTAAAGGTGTGGGTGGCGTCTGTGGTTTGGGACGTCACACCGTTGCCGTAGGACCACTCGACGATGTCGCCTCCGTTGCTTTCGTTGGCAAACGTCACAACGGACGGGTAGCAACCTTCTTGGTTGATCACTGCCAGCTCCGCCATAGGGGTGGATTGCACAACCACATCATGACGCACGCTGTCTGCACAGCCATAGATGCTGGTGGCCTCGAGCAACACCGAGTACGTCCTGTCCTCATTGGGCGGCGTGTCAAACACGTGAAGGGGCTGTGGCATCTGGGACGGAGCACTGCCATCGCCGAAGTCCCAAGTGAGGGTTCCGTTGGCGTTGGTGCTGATGTTCACCAAGGTGGTTGTGAACGGCGCGCATGCGGGCTCGGGAGGCAAAAAGGCGGCCGTCACTTTGGGGTAGACGGTGTGGTTGACAATGGACTTCGATTCGCAACCAAAGGCGGACGTTGCGGTTTGGACCACTTCCAAAACCTCAGGCGCGAAGCCGTCGTTGTCGAACACCAAGGACTGCGGTGCGTTGGTCACAGGGCCTTCACCCCAATCCAAGGTGACCACATCGGCGTGCATGCTTGAATCCACGAAGAAAATTTCAGTTCCTGCACACGCGGCCTGTGCGGAGACCTCGAGCTTGGCCACAGGAGTTTGCCTGACCAAGGCCAGCACTGTGGAGTCTGCTTGGCAACCGTAAGGCGACGTCACAGAAAGGCTCAGTTCCACTGTTTCATCGACATCAGGTTGTCCCAAAAAGGTCCGCTGGAGTCCGGGACCTGGCACGGTGTCAATGCCATGGATCACCCATGCGATGTCATGTCCAAAGGCATTTTCGTAGCCCGCCGCCACCAAGTCGGCCTCAAAAGGTGCGCAGGATTCCAGGGCGCCACTCGGCACGGCTTGGACTGCGGGGTAAACCTCAATGCCCACGACGTGCGTGTCTGAACATCCGCCTTCAGCCACGACAGTCAGGGTGACGTTTTGGGCCACAAGGTCAGTTCCTTCCAGCTCAAACGTGTGCACATGGCTGCCACCATTCAAGCCCTGGGCAGAAGTGTTGTCGCCGTAATCCCACGTGAACGACTGCCCGCGAAGGCTGTTCTCTTCGAATGTGATGGTCAGTGGGGAGCACCCGTTCTGCACATCCGCAGTGAACGAGGCCGAGGGGCTGGGTTTCACCACAATCTCCTGCGTGGCGATGCCCAGACAACCAAAGGTGTTTTCTGCCTCGAGTTGCAGGGTATAGGAGACCAGCGAGTCCGTGTTGTTTTCGAACACGTGAACGGGGTTGGGGATGACAGAAGCGGGCGAACCGTCGTCAAACGTCCAAACGTGATTTTGGGTTCCTGCAATGGCAGGTGTGAACACTGTGAAGGGTGCACATGCTTCGGTTTCTTCGAGGGTCAGTTCAAAGTCCGCTGCGGGGTGAACGTAAACCACTGCCGACGTGGTGTCGTGGCATCCACTTGCGGCCAGAGCCACCAGCTCAACCGCCTCGGACAAGATGGTTTCAGAGGTGTTGACATAGGGCTTGCTGGGCTCGGCAACCTCAAAGATGGTCCCATCTTCAAACGTCCAAATGAACTCAATGGCACCTTCGCTTTGGTTCAAAAAGGTTTGCTCGACGGGTGCACACACCGTCTCAGGAATGCTCATTTCAGCGCGCGCGCCGGGCAACGTTTGGACCACCATGGATTCCGCCGTGCTGCAAGCCGCTTCATTGGTGGCCGTCACAAGCACTTCAAACGTGGTGCCATTCACCCCATCCCCCACGAATTCATGCGCTGTTGTGGATCCAGACCCTCCAGATCCATCGCCAAAGTCCCAAACGACGTCGGCATCACTTTGGGCTTCAAACAGAACCTTCAAAGGCGAACACCCGTCAACAACATCACTCGAGACCTCGAGGCTCGGGAGGCTGTTCACGACGAGGTTTTGGGTGGTTGTGGCATCGCAATGGGCGTCCGCCACCTCGAGGGTCACATCGTACGCACCCAATCCACCGAAGCTGTGTGTGGGATGTTGAAGGTCAGCAGTGCCTTCATCTCCAAACGTCCAGGTCCAAGATTGAATGGCATTGCCGCCTCCGGGCAAGCTGGTGTCCGTGAACGTCGATTCTACCCCCTCGCACACGTCCGCTGCGACAAACGCCGCCACCGGGGAGGCATGCACAGTGGCGAGATCGTTGGCCACGTTTTGGCACCCAAAGGCATCGGTGACCGTGACGGCAAATAGGTGCGTGCCCACCGTGGTCAACGACATGGGGGCGGTTGTCGGTCCCGTTGCGGTCGTTCCATCGGGCAGCACCCATACGTAGGAGGCTCCCTGTCCGGCCAATTCTTCAGCCGTCACCAAGAGGTTGTCGCAACCTTCGTACGCGGACAGCTCCAAGTCAACCTCAGGTTTGCCATGAACTTCGACCACGTGTGTGGCTTGGGCAGAACACGAAGCCGATTGGCCATTGAGCCCCACTTCCACCACGACCTCATACGTGCCGGGCGTGTTGTGCGTCCATGTCACGTTTCCGGAGGAGGTTGGGATCCACGACTGGCCTGTGCCGTAAAAGTCCCATTGGAACGAGTCGGCTTCAGGCGAAGTGGCGTTGAATGTGATGGGTTCTCCTTCACAGACATCGGCAGGGCCACTCACCGAGGCGGAAAGGGGTTCTCGAACAACAATCGTGATGGCCGTGCCATCGATGCCACAACCGTTCTCTACGTCCAGCGTGATGGTGTACGTTCCCACACCAGGGAAGGTCAGAGGAATGGGGTTGGAGTTGGACCACAATCTCCAGTCGATTCCTGCGATGCCTCCTGGACCTGTGGCTCCACCGAAGTCCCACCGCTCTTTTCGGTTTTCGTTGTTGCCGTTGTTCAGGCAGTTCTTTTCGGACAGGTTTCGAACGTCAATGGTGTTGTCGGGCCAGCACAACACGAACTCAGAAGCGCCAATGGCTGCATTGTCACGGTCCCATATGTTCACGTAGTCGATGCTCACCGACGCGGGCATTCCAAATTCCCTTGTCCGGCATTGATTGGTGGCCGTCAGCGTGACTTCACGTTGACAACCCGCGGTGAAGGCTTGGTACAAATGACTCACGGTGGCACCCGCATTTTCCGCCCCCGCCGAGAACGACGTGCCGTCGTCAAAACTCCATGTGAATTCCGTGTCTGGGGTGACGTTGGTGGATCCATTCAAAAAGCTCAAGGTGTGCGGTGCACATCCTCCAGTTTCCCAACCTTCTGGAACCACAATGGATGGGTTCACGGACACACTCTTCTCAAGCGTTGCCGTGGCCGTGCATGTGGGGGAGGAAAAGGTCAACGTGTAGGTGGCCACAGATTGGTAAGCGTAGTCGTGGCTGATAGCAACAAACTCGTTCCACTGGGCAAAAAATTCAGGAGAACTTCCATCCCCCCAATCGACGGTCATGTCCGTCCACGATCCGTTGGTCAAAGGAAAGAAGGTGAAGGTTCCGCTTCCGTCGTTGCATTCGGAGTAGACCGGTGATTCTGAGGGGACGCCATCGCTGTCGAGCAAAGAACCGCATTGTCCCCATCCTTCAGCATCGTGCATCATTGCCAAGCCAAAAGCGGCAAGCATGAGAAGGGAATGGCGGATCGTTCTGGGCATGTTCACGCGTACGGGCGACGACATGCAAAAGTTACATCAGTGCGGGTCGCTGAATGCAGGGTTGCTGACAAAAGAAGTGTCGGTCAGGGTGTGCAAAAATGCAATCAGGTCTTCCTTCTGCGAAGGCGCCAAAGAAAGTCCACCTGTGGAATACTTCATGAAAGGATCAATGGTGGACGACACAACGCCACCCGAGTTGTAGTGGTCGACCACTTCCTCGAGCGTTTCGAAACGGCCGTCGTGCATGTAGGGTCCGCTCAGCGCGATGTTGCGCAGGGTTGGCGTGCGGAATTTTCCGGAATCCAAAGGGTTCCCGGAAACCATCACATGGCCAGGATCGGATTCAAAAGAGGGGTCGAGCCCGTTGTTTCGAAAAAGGTGATCGGTGAACTGCAAACCGGCTTCACCGTGACAATGAAAGCAGTCGGCACCATATTGTCCGCCCGCAATTTCTTCGGGATCGCCGCCTTCGCGAAGGAACATTTGGTACCCGTTGTATTCGCTGTCGGTGAGCTCAACTTCACCGCGTCGCCACCGATCGAATTTGCTGTCGGCACTGACCATGGTTCTCACGAACTGGGCAATCGCCTTGGAGACCAGATCGGGCGTGATGTCGCTCGTTCCAAAGGCGTCGAAAAATTGCTCTGGATAGGCGGTCGACGTCTCGTCGGATTGCAAACGGGCCACCGCCTCCGACCAGGGCAGGTTCATTTCATCAGGATGAGGAATGGGCTCGAGGATTTGGTCTTCCAACGTCAGCCCTCGGCCATCCCAAAAATAGGCAGGAGCCCATCCCATGTTGACAATGGCCATGGCATTGCGATTGCCCATGGCGCCGGTCACGCCGGTGCTGTAGCGCTCGGGGTCTGAAAAACTGGCTTCTGGATGGTGGCAAGTCCCACACGACATGCTGTTGTCTTGACTCAGACGCGTTTCCCAAAACAAGAACCGGCCCAATCTGACGCCTTCCTCGGTGAGTGGATTGTCTTCTGGGATGTCCATCGGAGGGAAGAACGGCGGAATCTCCAGCACGTAAGGCGTGGGTGCCCAAACGGGTTCAGGTTCGTTGCAGTTGCAACCGGGAACCAAAATCAGTCCCGCCAAGATGCCCATCCACAACCATCTTCGAAGCGAAGTCATCGGGGTTGGAGGGACCAAGCGTTTGTGTAGAGGTTGACCCATCGAATCGCCAGCGGAAGGTTGTTGCCAGTGTGTGTGATGGGGTCGACTTCGATGTCAATGGTGTCCTCCTGACCGTGCAAGCACAGAAAGGCATCAAGTGCCAAATCGATGGTCGCGTCATCCGAGCCACATGACAGCAACCATGGGTCCTCCCACATCAATTCCACCTTTCGGTAGCATGTGTCGTTTCCAGCGTGGTAAGCAAAAGGGACTTCAGGGTTTGTTTGCATGCGCCCTTCATAAATACTGAAGATGTACCCGGCCGCCCAGCCCCAATGCATGCCTGAGGATCCGCGTACGCCAAGCGGATGATCCGAGGGGTAGGAAGCTGGGTCCACGTCTTTGTTGAGGTCGGCAGGAACGCCAAGGCCCATTCGTAACGCATCGATTTGAAGGTCGCCGTCGGTCACGAGGTTCATCACGGTGTGGGGCTCCAAGTCAGCAAAGTCGATGCGCGCGATGGTGTCGATGTCTATCCACCCTTGCTCTGTGTCGTGTAACTCGAAGGCGCCGACAAAACAATCCATGCGTTCCAATTGCACAGGACGGCCTTGAACGTCAGACCCCGTTTGGCCCAACGTGAACGCTTCGCCGTTCCAAAGCAGGTCGAAATTCACGCGCACCTTTGCCTCGGCAGATTGGTTTTCACGGGTGCATCCGGTGAGACCAAAAACGGCGAACGTCATCAGGGTAAGCGCCGAGCGAAAAGAGGTGCGGAGATGTACCATGCTTGCAAATTACAACCCCTAATTTGCACCAAAAGTTGCGCATCCTGTGCAACTGCAAGCACCATGAAGTCTCCAACGTCCTTTGAAGTGGTTCGAGCCTCTGCAGGCAGTGGCAAGACGTACAGGCTCGTGAGCCGGTATTTGGCGTGTTGTTTGGCCCACGACGACCCAAGGTCATTCCGCCACATTTTGGCCTTGACCTTCACGAACAAAGCGGCTTGGGAAATGAAGGAGCGCATCTTGTCGGACCTCGCCAAATTGGGTTCGGGCAAGGCGTCTGAGGATTTCGTCCAAGAGCTTTCAGACCAAACCCGTTTGGACGCCACCACCCTCGAGAAGCGCGCCCGCGCTCTTCGAGCCACGATGCTTCATCGTTACGGGGAACTCTCGGTCATGACGTTGGACAGCTTCACGAACCGGTTGGTGAAAAGCTTCGCTCGGGATTTGGCCTTGGATCAAGACTATCGCATCGAATTGGACCAAGATCGCTTGGTGGATGAGGCTGTTGGCAACGTGTTGGACCGGATTGGCGGAGAGGGGGAGGAGGAACTCACCGAGTTGTTGAAAGGGTTTGCCCGGTTGCAAGTGGAGGAGGAGAAGGACAGCCGCATTCGGCACCCCTTGAACACGTATGGCAAAGAGGTGCTGAAGGAAAGCATGCGCAACACCCTCGAGGCTCTCGGAGACATGAGTCCAGAGGATTTTCGGGCGATTTCCCAACGCATCCGCAAGGATGTCAAAGCCGAAGAGCGGGAATTGGAGTCTCGTGTGCAAGTGGCCCTTGATGAGGTGGCCAAGGAAGGGTTGACCAAAAAAGACGTGTCTCGCGGTTCTTTGCTGACTTGGCTCGAAAAGAACAAACGAGGAGAAGCCCTTGCACCGACCCCCACATTGCAAGAGATGTTTGACGAAGGGGTATTCACCACCAAAACCGCACCCCCAAGCACAGTGGATTCGGTCGAGCGGGTTCGTCCTCATGCCGAAGATGTCTTGGAACAAGTCGCCCACATGGTCCCTGGCACGACCCGAGGTGAGGCCCATGTGTTGCGCAAGCGTTTGCTTCACAAAGTGGACCTGGTGGGCACACTGGCCCTGATTTCGGAGGAAATGGAGGCCGTTCAGGAGGTGCGCAACGTGCGGACCTTTCATGCGTTGCACGACCGGGTGGCGAGGGTGGTGCGGCACAACCCCGTGCCGTTTTTGTTTGAGCGGTTGGGCAGCCGGTACCGGCACGTGTTCGTCGACGAATTCCAGGACACCTCTGTCACGCAATGGCAAAACCTCATTCCTTTGGTCGACCATATCCTTGCCGAGCGCAACCGAACCCTTGTGGTTGGCGACGGCAAACAGGCCATTTACCGTTGGCGGAACGGGGATTACCGTCAGTTGCTTCATTTGCCTGATGTCATTGACGACGACGAAGGCGCGTTTGCCGACGCCGCGGCCACGTTCAACGAGGCCTTGGACGACCAAGTTCTCAAGGACAATTGGCGGAGTGGAAACAAGATTGTGGACTGGAACAACGGCTTTTTTGACGCCGTGCAATCTCGATTGCCTGCTGGCCTTCAAGACGTCTACAAGGACCATCGCCAAGATGCCCGAAAGGCATTTGAAGGTCAGGTGTGCGTCGAAGCCATTCACGACGCAGACAAAGACGTGCGAAAAGAGTTTTTGAGTGACGCCTTGATCCGTCGCTTGCGTCACCACAAGTCGGCCGAAGGTGGCGGATTTGCATGGGCAGACATGGCGGTGTTGGTTCGAACCAACAAACAAGGCGCCTTGCTCGCCCAACACATGCTCAATGAGGGCATCACACCCCAAACCGAAGACAGCCTGCACGTGGGAAGACACCCTGCGGCTTTGGCGGTCATTGCGTTGACCCGCTGGGTGGTGGACCCCAATGAGGAACGGCATGCCACCGCGTGGCTTCAATGCATGGCCGCCCTCGAACCGGACCGCATCGACGAGTCGAAGGAATTGGACTTGGCCGTGACATGGGCCCTCGGAGAAGACGAAAAACCCCGCCGTCGATTCGCAGCATCGGAGATGATGCGACGGATTTGTCCAGATTTGAATGTCGCAGAACGGGCCCATGGACCCTTGGTTTCTTGGATCGGGCACGCCTGCGAAGTGTTGGGGGTCACCGGTCGGTTCGACGCTTACGCGGAGGCCCTGATGGAACTTGCCCGTGAAGTCACAGGCACAGAAGAAGGGGGGCTGAGGGGGTTTTTGCGATCGTGGGACCGACAGGGTCATGCGCGGTCCATCGTGGCTGGTGGAGGTCACAATGCCGTTCAGGTGATGACCGTGCACAAGGCCAAAGGGTTGGCATTCCCCGTCACCATCGTGGTCGTCGGGGACAACAAAGCGCGCGAAGTCAAAGGCCATGTTCCTGTTGTGCTCGATCCGGCTGTCGGAATGGACTTGCCGGCAGCTTTGTTGAAGGTGTCCGACATGAAGGACACGGCGTTGAATGACGTCGCGGAGGCGGAACTCGACGCGGCGTTGTTGGACCAATTGAACATCGTTTACGTGGCCATGACCCGTCCCGTTGAACGGCTCGACGTCCTTGCCGAAACCGCCAAAATTGAATTTGACCGCACCGATCCCGCGACGGTCAGTCAGTGGGTTCTTGCGTGCGCAGAAGACACTTCTGGCAAGTCGTTCGTTTCAAACGGGGATGCCATTCTTCACGGCGCGAATGACCGAAAATCGATGGACTCTTCGGAGCAAGAACCCTCTTCAGAGGCCGTGGTGACGACGCGCCTTCAGCTTGGTGAAGCCTCGGCCCAGCGCGTGGTCATGCCTGAGGCCCACCCTTCTCAAGTGCACCCCGACGGGTTGGATGAAGCAGCGTTGGGAACGCTGGTGCACAACCTGTTGGCCGAGGTCAAGGAACATGCAGACTGGGCCCGTGTTCGCACTCGTTTCAAGACCCGATGGACGCTGAACGAAACGGATCGGGAAACCGTGTTGCATTGGGCAGATCGCGTGTTCGAAGACGAACGTGCCATGTCGTTTTTCGCGTCTGGTTCGACCGTCGAATGCGAGCCCGAGTGGATGGGAGAGGAAGGCTTGATGCGTCCAGACCGCGTGGTGCGAAACGAGGAAGGGTGGCATGTGGTGGACTACAAAACGGGAGAGGTCCATTTGGATGCCCATGCCAGACAGGTACGCAAATACATGCGGACCTTGGCCGCGCTTGAGTCCACCCAACCTCGTGGATGGATCCTCTACCTCAACCCTTTGCGACTTGTGGAGGTCTTTCCCGACGAGACACCTCGTATCTTCGAGGCGGACTGACTCACCTCTCCATCCGGCCGTCCGATTTAGATTCATGAAGCACGATTTTTCCTTTTCCACTCAGGGTGCCACGCAGGCTTTGGCCTCGACATTCGCCCTTACTCTCTTGGCAACGATCGGACTTGCCCAAACTGAGATTCGCTACCAAAAAGGATTGCCAGTGCCTGCGCCAACCAATGTCACGTCGTTGGGGTCTCGCGCGGAGGCCTGCGCCCCAGCGACTGCATTGCGCGATTTGGAGTGGAACAACGTCCGTGCTTTGATTGAAAATGGAGGGGCGCTGTGGTACAACCGCGCCATCGACCGGGGAGCGCATTTCGTGCCCAAAGAGGAAGGCGTGTCTGTGGTGTACGGCGGAGCCCTTTGGTTGGGCGGCATCAGCCCTGACCAACAGCTCAAATTGGCGGCGGTCCGCTACCGGACCACGGGCAACGATTTTTGGCCGGGACCTCTGACCAACGACGGCTCGGCCGAAACCGACCCAAACACGTGCGACTCGTACGATCGGTTCGCGGTGAGTTTCCGTTCGGATGCCCAGCGGCATCGTCAGTATCACGAGGCCGTCATCGCGGGCACGGTCGACACCGACTTCCCCGATGGGTATGCGTACCCATCTTATTTCGACGAATACCCAGCCCATGGCAATCCAGGCCTGAATCAGGATTATTATTTGGCTCCCTTCCTCGATTTCGACGGCGATGGGTCTTACAATCCGGCAGCGGGAGATTACCCATGGTTTGACTTCCTACAGGAGATTGACTGTGGCAACCGTCGCCGGGAGGATTTGGTCCCTCTGTATGGAGATCAAAACTTCTACTGGATCCTCAACGACAAGGGCAACGTTCACTCTGAATCCCAAGGAGAGCCTATCGGGATGGAGATCCGTGCGCAGGCCTTTGCGTTTTCGACCAACGACGAGGTCAACAACATGTCGTTTTACAACTACGTCCTCATCAACCAAGGAACGCAAACGTTGACCAACACCTACATGGCGCAGTGGGTGGATGTCGATTTGGGGGGGCACACGGACGACTACGTGGGGGTGGATGTGCGTCGCGGCCTCGGATACGGTTACAATGGGGACCAATTCGATGAACCCACCAGCTATTCCATTGGCTACGGCGAAAACCCTCCTGCCATGGGGGTCGACTTCTTTGAAGGTCCCTACCAGGATGCCGATGGCCTTGACAATCCATTGACGGAGGTCTTTTCGGATGCCATTGACTCTCTCGGCATTCCGTATGAAGGCATTGGCATCGGTTATGGCGACGGCGTCATCGACAACGAACGCTACGGCATGCGGAAGTTCCTCTACTACAACTGGAATTTTGGCATCAACGGTCAGCCTACATTGGCATCTCACTATTACAACTACATGCGGGGCTTTTGGAAAAACGGACAGCGCATGGCCTATGGCGGAGACGGCCTCAGTGCGGGGTCAGGCGCCAACCTCGAAATCGCGGCCGACTACATGTTCCCTGGCGACACCGACCCCTATCAATGGGGAACGGTCGGGGTTGAAGTTGACGATTGGACCGAAATCTCTGCAAACAACCCCGCGGGAGACCGGTTGTTCCTTCAAAGCGCGGGCCCCTTCACCTTGGAGCCTGGGGACTACAACAACATCACGGTGGGGATGGTTTGGGCAAGGGCCACAGGAGGAGACCCCTTCGAAAGCGTCCAGTTGTTGCGCATTGCGGATGACAAGGCCCAAGCGCTGTTTGACAACTGCTTTGAAATCGTGTCAGGCCCGGATGCTCCGGATGTGACCATCCAAGAGTTGGAGAACGAGCTCATCCTCTACTTGACCAACGACAACCCCATTTCTAACAATTTCCAGGAAACGTACACGGCCATTGACCCAGGGATTTCCAAGGAATTGCCCGACGGAACGTTGCTCACGGAAGAAGACAGGTCATACGAGTTTGAGGGGTACCAGATTTATCAGCTCGCCGACGAAACGGTTTCTCCTTCTGACCTGCAAAACATTGAAAAGGCCCGTTTGATTTTCCAATGTGACCTTGCCAATGACGTCAATCAATTGGTGAACTACAGCTTTGATGAGGTGATGCAGGTTCCTGTGCCAAGCTTGATGGCGAACGGCGCCAACGAGGGCATCCGCCACAGCTTCCAAGTGACGACCGACGCCTTTGCCCAAGGAGACAACGCGCTTGTGAACCACAAGAAGTACTACTTCATGGCGTTGGCCTACGGATACAACAACTACGCCGACTACGATGTCACCACTGGTACGGGACAAGACTTGCAGTACAAGGCCTCTCGGAAGGCTGCGGTGGGTTCGATCCGGGTGTACAGCGGCACGCCTCACAAGCCAACGGTGGAATCTGGCGGCATTGTGGTTGCTGCCGCCTACGGCGACGGCCTGTCATTGACGCGTCTGGAAGGCAAGGGCAACGCTCTCAACGACGTGGCCTTGACACCTGAAAGCGAGGCCGCCTTGGTGGCGAGCCCCGACGGCAAAATCGGAGAGTTGACCTACCAAGCGGGCAAGGCGCCTGTGGAGGTTCGCGTCATCGACCCTCTGGCGGTTCCTGCCGGCGAGTTTGAGCTTCGCGTCCTCGGGGATGCTGGCGACCTCGACGACGGGGAAGATGTGGAGTGGGTGCTCACCAACCTGACGATGCTCGACACGGCGGTGACGGCGACAGACTCGGCTCAGGCCATTGTCACCAGCGACCGCACCATCGATGTGCGCAACGAGCAGCTCATCCTCGACTGGGGCTTGAGCGTCACCATCCACCAACAAGTGTACCCCAACGGCACGAACATCGCCACGCCGTTGTCTTCGTCCATCACCTTCGCCAACCCTCAAGAGCCTTGGCTCTCCGGATGGCCTGACGGCGATGGATACACGCCGCGCAACTGGATCCGTTCTGGCACCCAGGAGTACCAGGATGCTGAAATCGAAAACGCCTACGAGGAGACGTTCAACGACTTGATGGACGAAGACGAGGTCTACGAGACCTTCCTCGGCGGCACCTGGGCGCCCTACAACGTGGTGGCCGGCACCGACTCGGACATCCTCGACCCTGCCACGGGCATCACCTACGACTTCATCCCGGCCTTCGCACCGACGCGTCAGGGATTGCAGCGCTTGCCACAGTGGAACAGCCCTGAGGCGGTCATCAACGTCGACGTGGTGTTCACCAGCGAACGCAGCAAATGGACGCGGTGTCCCGTGTTGGAGATGCAGCCCAACGACCTCTTGGCTGAAAACGCCACGGGAGAGTCGGGAACGCTCGTCAAGATGAACCTGCGCCGTCACGACTCGGTCGACAAGCGTGGACGCACGGCAGCCGAGGGCGGAAATGCCAACGAGGCCAACCTCACAAGCAGCACCGGCATGGGATGGTTCCCAGGCTACGCCATTGACCTCGGTACCGGGGAGCGCCTCAACATGGCGTTCGGCGAGGACTCGTGGCTCAGCGCCGACAACGGAAAGGACATGATCTGGAACCCGTCCCCCAACCGTCAGTACGCAGGTGGACAGCACTGGATCTACGTCTTCAGGAACGGCCAAGTGCTCTCTGGAACGCCCAACCGCATGCCCGCCTATGACGGCGGAGCGTACCTGATGGGACAGCTCTCCAACCCCACCGCCACCAGCGAGCGCTTCGCGTTCCGAGACTGTGCGTGGGTGGGCTCGGCCATCTCCAGCGTGGATTACCCCATGCTGTCTGTCGAGGACGGACTCATCCCCAACGAAACGAGGGTGAGCCTCCGTGTGGCCACGGCGTACGACAAGTACAGCGCCATCACCATCGACACCGACGAGGTGGAAGAGGCCGTCAACAACTGGGACCCCATCTACCGCTTCGACACCGAGGATGTGGCCGCCCAAATTGGCGAAGTCACCGTGCTCGAGGAGATGCTTGAGGAAATCAACATCGCCCCCAACCCGTACTACGCCTACAGCCAGTACGAGACCAACAAGCTCGACAACCGCGTCAAGATTGTGAACCTCCCCGAGGTCTGCACCGTGCGCATCTACAACCTCTCAGGCACGCTCATTCGGACGTACGAAAAAGCCGATCCGCTCACCTACGTCGATTGGGACCTGAAAAACGAAGCCAACGTGCCCATC